>CALJTN010000078.1 GCA_937976175.1 uncultured Clostridiaceae bacterium
ACAATTAAAAATATAAGTTTGTTTTCAGCTTTGGATATATTAGTAGTAGCGTTTATTTTCTATAAACTTTACATGTTAATTAAGGAAACAAGGGCTGAGCAATTACTAAAAGGAATAGTTCTAATTTTTATACTGATTCCAATAAGTCATTTTCTAGAACTTACAGTATTGAATTGGATTTTAAATAAGACAATAACAATTGGAGTTTTAACTATTGTTATCATCTTTCAACCAGAAATAAGAAGAGCCTTAGAACATATCGGTAGAACGGCTTTTACAGATAAACATATATTAGAAGACGAAGAAATAATGGACAGAGTTATAACTGAAATTGTTAATGCTGTTGAAAACTTATCAAAAGATAAAACTGGGGCACTTATTGTAATAGAACAAAGAACGGGTATTGGAGAAGTAATTAAGAGTGGAACCACCTTAGATGCGGAAATATCTGCTGCTTTATTAGAAAATATATTTGTAGTTAACACTCCCCTTCATGATGGAGCTACAGTAATTAGAAACGATAGGATAATAGCTGCAGGATGTTTTCTGCCTTTAACAAATAATGACAAGGTGAGTAAAAAATTAGGAACAAGACACAGAGCAGCCATAGGAATAACGGAAACTTCAGATGCTCTAACAATAATAGTATCAGAAGAAACAGGAACTATTTCTCTAGCGGTAAATGGAAGGCTTGTAAGAAACTATGATAGGGATAAGCTTAAGAAAATACTTGTTCAAATAATAAAGAGTAGACGAAGTAAGAAAATAACCTTAAAGGAGAGAGTAAAGTCATGGATAAAGACGGAAAACAACAATTTATAGTTAAAGTTTGCTGTGTAGTAGCTGCCTTTGCACTATGGCTTTATATATCCAGTACAGAAAATCCAGTGGCTCCTTATAAGATTAAAAATATACCTGTAGAGCTTTTAAACACTGATGTATTAACTAATTCAAATCTGATTTTAGTACCAGGACAAGATTTAACTGTATCCTTAACTATTAAAGGAACCAGAAATAACATACTTCTTTCTAAAAATGCTGAAGATTTCAAAGTAGTAGCAGATTTAAATGCCTATGCTCTTAAAAGTGGAGAACAAAAGATTCCAATAGAGATAAGGAGAAGTCCTGATAATGTAAATGTACTAAATAGTGACAATCTTTTTATAAAAATAAGCTTAGATGAACTAATTGAAAGTAAGCTACCTATAAATATAAATGTAATTGGGAAACCTAAAGAAGGGTTTTATGTAGCAGAACCAATGCTATCGCAAAACTATGCTACGGTACTAGGTGGTTCGAGGCTTGTAAGCATAGTAAAAGAGATATTAATAGAACAGGATATACAAGGTCTTGAAGCAGATATTACAAAAACTTATAAGCTTAAACCTGTAGATGCAGCAGGAAAGGAAATAAAGGAAGTTGTTGTAAACCCATCTCATATAGATGTTAAGATTCCTGTGAAGAAGACTAAAACTGTAGGAGTAACAGTAAAAACTATAGGAAATTTAAGCCCTAACTTTACACTAGGGAGTATAAGGGTTTTGCCAGAACGCTTCGATGTAACGGGAAGTGCAGCTGCCCTTAATCAACTAGAAACCTTGAATACGGAAGCTATTGATTTAAGTCAAATAAATAGAAGTACTACTATAGATGCAAAGGTATTAATTCCTAATGGGTTAAACTTAGTTAACAGTAATGGAATGGTTAAGATTGAAATTAATATAGATAAGGTAGTGCAAAAAAATTTAAGTTTAGAGATTAAATATATTAATTTAGATGAAAACTATGAAGTAAAACTAGAAAAGGAAAAAGGCTCACTGGTAATTTCAGCTTCGGAAGCAGTAATGAATTCTTTGAATTTAGATAAATTTAGTTATACAATAGACTTAGTTAATTTAGTGGAGGGTGAACACACTATTCCAGTAAATGTGACAATGCCGGGAAATGCAAATTTAATATCACAAAGTCCAGATAAAGTATTAGTAACTATTACAAAAAAGCAAACGGAGGTAACTACTAGCAATGACAATAAAGGTGAATAACATAGGTTTAGATATAGATGAAGATATGAGTATAATAAAAACAAAAGCAGCAAAAAAAATGAGAGTTCAGGAAAGTGAAATAAAAAAGTTTAGGATAGCTAAAGAATCCATAGATGCTAGGAAAAAAAATAATATTAAATTTAATTATTCTGTTCTTATTGAAATGGATAACGAAAGAAAAATTGTGGACAGAGCAGATGATAAGGATGTTAAAATCGAAGAAGTTAAGTACGATGCTGAGTTTGAGTTTGGAACTAAGAACATAGAGAATAGACCTATAATAGTAGGAATGGGACCAGCAGGAATGTTTGCTGGTCTTCTTATGGCGCAAAAAGGATATAAGCCTTTAATTATCGAAAGAGGAGAAAAGGTAGAGCTTAGGACAAAAAGTATAAACAAATTTTGGACCAGAGCAGTATTAAATACAGAATCTAATGTACAGTTTGGCGAAGGTGGAGCTGGCACTTTCTCCGACGGGAAATTAACTACAAGAATAAAAGACACTAGATGTGACTATATACTAGAGGAATTTGTGAAAGCTGGTGCACCTGAGGAAATATTGTATGCTGGTAAGCCTCACATAGGCACAGACATACTAAAGGAAGTTGTGAAAAATATTAGAGAAACTATTATTAAGCTTGGTGGAGAAGTAAGATTTAATAGTAAGCTTGAAGATATAAAAATTAAAGATAAAAAGGTGAAAAGCATAATAGTAAATGGAGAAGAAATACCTTGTGATAATTTAATCTTAGCCATAGGACATAGCTCACGAGATACCTATGAAATGTTGCATGAAAAAGGTATCTTTATGTCTAGTAAGCCCTTTGCAATGGGAGTTCGAATCGAACATCCCCAGGACATGATTAATGAGAATCAATATGGAAAGTATGCCAATCATCCAAGATTAAGGGGGGCAGATTACAAGCTTAGTTATACAAGTGAAAGGTTAGAGAGAGCAGTATATAGCTTTTGTATGTGTCCAGGTGGAGAGGTAGTAGGGGCGGCTTCAGAACAAGGGTGCCTTGCAATAAATGGCATGAGTGAGTATAAGAGAGATAAGAATAATGCAAATTCAGCCATAGTTGTATCTGTGGGTACTAAAGATTTTGCTACAGATAGCCCCTTAGCTGGCATAGAGTTTCAAAGGCATTATGAGTCTCTAGCATACACCCTTGGAGGAGCAAATTATAATGCACCCATACAATTAGTGGGGGATTTTCTTAAAGGGGAGGTTAGTACTAAAATAGGTAGTATAAAACCAAGCTATAAACCTGGCCATAAGTTTGCTGACCTTACTAAGTGTTTACCAGGGTTTATAACGGATGCTATAAAAGAAGCTTTACCTAAGTTTGACTGTAGAATTAGTGGTTTTGCAAGAGAAGATGCAATCCTTACTGGTATTGAAACAAGGACATCAGCACCAGTAAGGATAGATAGAAACGAAAAACTCCAAAGTATATCCCTAGAGGGCCTATACCCAGCAGGAGAGGGTGCAGGATATGCAGGTGGGATAGTTTCTGCGGGCGTTGATGGTTTAAAAGTTGCAGAAAGTATAATGAAAGAATGGAAACCTGCATAATAAATTTTTATAAGCCTTGAATTTTGCCTATGAAATTTGTTAAAATGAAAGTGATAAGAAATGTATATAGAGATATTAGGTAGCAAGGAGTAAATTTTATTTATTACAGAGAAAGAATAGGGGAGATGTTTAAATGAGTACAAAAGGATATATTTTAGCAATAAATCCTGGTTCTACATCAACTAAATTATCAATATTCAAAGATGAACATTGTGTAGTTACATCCAACTTGACCCATAGCTCTGAGGAAATTAAGAAGTTTGACAAGATTTATGATCAAAAAGACATGAGAACTGCTTTGATTTTAGAGTGGCTAAAGGAACAAGATATAGCCCTTGAAGATTTAATTGCTGTAGTTGGTAGAGGTGGATTATTAAGACCTATGCCAGGTGGTACATATGAAATCACACCTAAGATGTTAGAGGATTTAAAAATAGGGTTTCAAGCTCAGCATGCCTCTAACCTAGGTGGTGTTATAGCTCATGAAATTGCAAAGGATGCCAACATACCAGCATTAATTGTAGATCCTGTAGCAGTAGATGAAATATTAGACGTTGCAAGAGTATCTGGATTACCAGAGATTCCAAGACGTTCTTTAGTTCATGCCCTAAACATAAAGGCAGTAACAAGAAGGGTTTGCACTAAATTAAACAAGGATTTTGAAAACAGTACCTATGTAGTTGCACATATTGGCGGAGGAATCTCTGTATCTCCAGTTAAAAATGGAAGAATCTTAGATGTAAACAATGCCAATGAAGAAGGGCCATTTTCACCAGAGAGAACTGGAGGACTTCCCGTAGGCGATTTAGCAAAGCTAGCTTTCAGTGGAGAGTATACTTTGGCGCAGTTAAAGAAAAAGTTAACGGGCGAAGGTGGTCTTGTAGCCTATCTAAATACTAACGATGGAAGAATTGTTGATAAGATGATAGAAGAAGGGGATAAAAAGGCAGAGCTTATTTTTAAAGCTATGGCATACCAAATTGCAAAAGAAATAGGAGCTATGGCAACTGTTATTTGTGGAAAAGTTGATGCTGTAATTCTCACAGGAGGACTTGCGCATAACAGAAGACTAACTGCTTGGATAAGTGAGATGGTAAGTTTTATAGCGCCTGTTGAACTTGTACCAGGAGAAGATGAAATGTTGGCTTTAGCACAGGGGGCCCTTAGAATAGTAAATGGAAAAGAAAAAGCTAAGATATATGAAGAGGAAACAAAGTAGAAGGAGGAAGTCCAATGATTAAAACTTTTGATGAAGTATTAAGTACTGCAAAGGCACAAGGTATGAAAACGGTAGCAGTAGCTGTAGCTCAGGATGAACCAGTACTAGAGGCGGTGCGTGATGCTAAGATAAATGGCATAGCGAATGCAATACTTGTGGGAGATAAAGAAGAAATAATTTCTATAGCTAGTAAAATAGGAATGAATATAGAAGAGTTTGAAATTATAGACGAGAAAAATGTTAATAAAGCATCCCTAACTGCAGTGGAACTTGTATCTAGTGGTAAAGCAGATATGATGATGAAAGGTCTTGTAGACACCGCTACCTTCTTAAGAGCTGTATTAAACAAAGAAGTTGGACTTAGAACGGGAAAGCAAATGTCACATGTAGCAGTATTTGAAATACCAGGCTATGATAGACTAATATTCTTAACGGATGCTGCCTTTAATATGTACCCAGAACTAAAAGAAAAAGTAGATATAATAAACAACTCAGTAGCAGTAGCGAAAGCTTGTGGCATTGAGCTTCCTAAAGTTGCAGCAGTTTGTGCAGTAGAAGTAGTAAATCCAAGTATGCCAGCAACACTTGATGCAGCAATGCTTTCAAAAATGAATGATAGAGGGCAGATAAAAGGGTGTATTATTGATGGACCTCTAGGTCTAGATAATGCATTATCAGAGGAAGCTGCAAAACATAAAAATATAGAAGGTCCAGTAGCAGGCAGGGCAGATATTCTTTTAATGGCTAACATTGAAGCAGGAAATGCTATGTACAAATGCTTAACTTACACTACAGAAGCTAGAAGTGGAGGACTCCTAGTAGGTACTTCTGCTCCAGTTATAGTAACTTCTAGAGCAGATACTCCTGAAACAAAATTAAATTCTATAGCACTTGCAGCGCTAGTTGCAGAATATAATAAGTAAAATTATCAATTATTAGGTGCAAAAATATAAATAGCATGTTAAAGATGCTAGTAAACTGACTTGTTATTATTTGAATGTGCCTGAGAGCACAAAGGAGGAGCAATATGACATATAAATTGTTAATGATTAATCCAGGTTCAACTTCTACTAAAATAGGTGTGTATGAAGATGAAAAGGAAGTTTTAGTAGAAACCTTAAGACATTCATCAGAAGAAATAGGCAATTTCGAAGGGATATTTGAACAATTTAACTTTAGAAAAGATGTTATATTAAATGTACTTAAAGAGAAAAACTTTGATATAAATACTTTAGACGCTATAGTAGGAAGAGGCGGGCTTTTAAAATCTATCGAAGGTGGAACTTACGCAGTAAATGAAGCTATGCTTTCAGATTTAAAAGTTGGGGTTCAAGGACAACATGCTTCCAATTTAGGTGGAATAATTGCAAGTGAAATTGGAAAGTCTTTAAATATACCATCCTTTATAGTTGATCCAGTAGTTGTGGATGAAATGATAGATGTGGCTAGAATATCAGGTATGCCAGAAATAGAAAGAAAAAGTATCTTCCATGCTTTAAATCAAAAGGCAGTAGCTAAAAGATACGCAAAAGAAGTTGGCAAAAACTATGAAGAACTTAATTTAATAGTTGCACATATGGGTGGTGGAATTTCAGTAGGAGCTCATAGCTTTGGTAGAGTTATTGATGTAAATAATGCACTAGATGGAGAAGGTCCATTCTCACCAGAAAGATCTGGCGGATTACCAGTAGGAGATTTAGCTAAAATGTGCTTTAGTGGAAAATACACTTTAGAGGACATTAAGAAAAAGATAAATGGAAAAGGTGGCTTCGTGGCTTATCTTAATACAAATGATGCAAGAGAACCACTTAAAATGGCACAAAATGGCGATGAGAATGCTAGAGTAATTTTTGAAGCTATGGGATATCAAGTAGCTAAGGAAATTGGTAAATGTGCAGCTGTTTTATGTGGAAAAGTAGATGCCATAATTTTAACTGGTGGAATTGCTTATGGAGAAGTTATTGTAAATTATATAAAAGAAAGAGTGGAATTTATAACAAATGTGGTAGTTTACCCAGGGGAAGATGAATTATTAGCTCTAGCTGAAGGCGGACTTAGAGTATTACGTGGTGAGGAAAAGGCAAAAGAATATAAATAATAAACTGTTATTATAAGTTGCGTTTATAATTTATTTAAGGACACTTAGGAAAGGAAGAGAGTGATGTAATGAGTAGAATTAGGGTATTTACAGGTCATTTCGGTAGTGGAAAGACAGAAATAGCAATAAACTATGCAATAAATCTTGCAAAAGAAGGAAAGAAAGTTGCAATAGTTGATTTAGATATAGTAAATCCTTATTTTTGTGTAAGAGATGTGAGAAAGCAATTAGAGGAGTGTGGAGTAAGAGTTATAGCATCAAGTCCAGAGCTAGTTAATGCAGAACTCATGGTAGTTCCCGCAGAAATAATAGCTGTATTTAATGACAAGAGCTATGAGGTTGTAATGGATGTGGGTGGAGATGACTCAGGCTCAATAGCTCTGGGGCAGTACAATAGATTTTTTATGCAAGAGCCCTATGATATGTTCTTTGTTATAAATACCAATAGACCATTTACATCAAATTCTACAGATATTGTAGAATATATTAAAGCTATAGAAAGAGCTTCAAGACTCAAGGTGTCACACTTAATTTCCAATACTAATCTGTCTTATGAAACTGTAGAAAATCATATAATAGAGGGCGACAAGGTAGTAGATACGCTGTCTAGGCAATTAGATATACCTCATGCATACACTGTCTGTAGTAAGGAGCTAGTGGAGCAGGTGAAGGGAAAGTTGCAAGGTGAGATATTTGACATAGATATACATATGTTACCACCTTGGAGATAGCAAGAAAATAGTCAAAGAATTAACATTATTGACAGTTTGGACTGCAGCAGTTAAAATTAAATAGTAAACGTTTAAATTCTATAAATACGGATTTTTGAGGAGGTTTAAACATGTCAAGAGTAGATTTTAGAGAAGACCGATGTAAAGGGTGCGGACATTGTATAGCTGTATGCCCTAAAAAAATCATAAGTTTTTCAGATAAATTAAACATAAAAGGATACCATCCAGCTACAGTAACAGATGAAAAGATGAAAGAATGTATTGGATGTGCATCTTGCGGGAAAATGTGTCCCGACTTAGTAATAATAGTTCAAAAGTAAAGAATAGGAGGATGGACTTATGGGAGAAAAAGTGTTAATGAAAGGTAATGAAGCTATAGGAGAAGCAGCTATTAGAGCTAACTGCCAAGGCTTCTTTGGATATCCAATAACACCTCAAACGGAGATATCTGCGTACTTATCAAGGAAAATGCCTAAAATAAACAGAGTTTTTCTGCAAGCAGAAAGTGAAGTTGCAGCTATAAATATGGTATACGGAGCTGCAGGTGCAGGTGTAAGAACTATGACATCTTCAAGTTCACCAGGAATAAGTTTGAAAGCAGAAGGAATATCTTATATGGCAGGAGCAGAGCTTCCTTGTGTTCTTGTAAATATAGTTAGAGGTGGCCCTGGGCTTGGGAGTATTCAACCAGCTCAATCAGACTACTTCCAAGCAACAAAAGGTGGATCACATGGTGATTTCAATATGCCAGTATATGCACCTGCATCAGTACAAGAAATGGTTGATTTAGTTCAAGATGCTTTTGATGTAGCAGATATATACAGAACTCCTGTAATGGTAATGGGAGATGGAATGCTTGGACAAATGATGGAGCCAGTAGAATTCAAAGAAAGAGAGCCAAAGTTATTACCAGAAAAAACTTGGGCTGCTGATGGGCTAAAAGGTAGAGCAAAGCATAATGTAATAAATTCACTTTACCTTAAATCAGAGGATTTAGAAAAGCATAACTTAAAATTACAAGCAAAATATGCTGAAATAAAGAAAAACGAAACAAGATATGAATTATATAAATGTGAAGGCGAAGTTGATTTAATAATGGTTTCATACGGAACTACTGCAAGAATATGCAAAAACGTTGTTAAAATGGCAGAAGCAGAAGGTATAAAACTAGGACTTATTAGACCAATTACACTTTGGCCTTTCCCAGTAGAAGCTTTTGAGAAAACAATTAATAGCACAAAACATGGATACATTTCAGTAGAAATGAGTTGTGGACAAATGATTGAAGACGTTAGACTTTCAGTTGAAGGAAGACAACCAGTACACTTCTACGGAAGAACAGGTGGAATGGTTCCTCACCCTGAAGATATATTAAATAAAGTTAGAGAAGTAGTAGGAGGTAGAAAATAATGGCAATAGTATTTGAACCAACAAAAGCATTATTAGATGTTCCTACACATTATTGTCCAGGATGTTCTCATGGACTAATTCATAGATTAGTAGGAGAAGTACTTGAAGAGCTAAACATAACAGACAAAACTATAGGAGTAGCACCAGTTGGATGTTCAGTTTTAGCCTATGACTATTTTGCCTGCGATATGTTCCAAGCAGCACATGGAAGAGCACCAGCAGTTGCTACAGGAATAAAAAGAGTTAAACCTGATTCTGTAGTATTTACATATCAGGGAGATGGAGACCTTGCAGCAATAGGTGCAGCTGAAATAGTGCATGCGGCCACACGTGGTGAGAACATAGTTACTATCTTCGTAAATAACTGTATTTATGGTATGACAGGAGGCCAAATGGCACCAACTACACTTCCAGGTCAAGTAACGGAAACTTCACCATACGGAAGAGATGTAAAGACACAAGGACATCCTATTAGAGTATCAGAGATGATAGCAACTTTAGAAGGTGCTTGTTATGTAGAAAGAGTATCAGCAGATACTGTGCCTAATGTTAATAAAACTAAAAAAGCAATCAAAAAAGCTTTCCAAAATGCAATTGATGGAAAAGGGTTTTCATTAGTGGAAGTATTATCAATATGCCCAACTAACTGGGGATTATCACCTAATGAATCCATGGTATGGCTTAGAGATAATATGATGCCTTTCTATACTCTAGGAGTTAAAAAAGACACAACTGCGGAGGTAAAATAAAATGGCAGCACAAGAAATTATATTTGCAGGATTTGGCGGTCAAGGTACACTTTCAATGGGAAAATTCTTAGCCTATGCAGGTATGGATGCTGATATGAACGTGTCATGGTTACCATCTTATGGACCAGAAATGCGTGGAGGTACAGCTAACTGCTCAGTTATACTTTCTGATGAACAAGTAGGTTCACCAATAATTAGCAGTCCAAACACATTGGTGGTTATGAATAGACCTTCTCTTGATAAGTTTGAAAAGAGCTTAGTTAAGGGTGGATTATTAATAATGGATTCTGACCTTGTAGACAGGATGCCAAATAGAGATGACGTGGAAGTAATAAGCATTCCAGCTCAAACAGAAGCTGCAAACATTGGAAACAAACAAATTGCTAACATGGTACTTCTAGGTGCATTAGTAAAAAGAACCGGAATAGTATCTATGGAAGCCATAGTAACAGCTTTAAAAGATCATGGTAAAGAAAAATTCTTTGAAATAAATAAAATGGCCCTTGAAAGAGGCGCGAGCTACGTTAAATAACATCAAAGTAAAAAGTCACTGATATTCAGTGGCTTTTTTTAGTTGATAAGATATTTGGCAAAAGTGGTTCAGTTGAATGGTAATAATTACAAATATATTGAAAAAAATATGCGAGATGGTATAATAATACAGGGAGAGCTAAAAATGAAGTTAAATGTAAAGTGAGGGGGAACATAATGAAAAAAAATCATAAGAAATATGCCGCTGTTATAGGAGGGGTTATTATTTTAGTGGCTGGTTTTTTTACAGTTAAGAAAGTTATAATAAAAAGCAACCCAGCTATAAATATAGTATCAACCAAGGATTTGGGCTATGGAAATACTATAGGCAATCTTGCTAATGGCAGCTTTGTAGCTAAAAGCGGGGAATGGATATATTATTGTAATGATAAGGATCAAAAAAAGCTTTATAAAATGAAGAC
>CALJTN010000079.1 GCA_937976175.1 uncultured Clostridiaceae bacterium
CACTAATGATAGTGCTACAATAATTGATAATGTTTTTTTCATTTTTTAACCCCCTTAAATATTTAAAATGTTTTTTTGCCTTAATAAAATTCATCCCCCCTTCTATAGTTTTAGAGCTTAAAATTTAATTCTCCTTGCCTATAGCTAATTAAAAGAAGAAATTATATATATTTTAAAGAATTATTCATATTAAAAATAATCCTTTTAAAATCTTCTCATTATCAATTTATTTGAAATATTCAGAATTTATGCTCTATAATTTTTATTTACGTAAAGTATATAAGAAAGATAAAAATTAGAAAAACTACTAGAGCACCCTTGTATATCTTTTTATCTTTAAAACTTCTTGAGATTGTAGCTTTCTCAGTATTCTGAAAGAGCTTGTACATTTTTTTATATTCTTTCATATATTTCATGTATTTACTATAATCACCACTAGCTTTATAAATAATTGCTAAATTATAATATGATAAGTCATATTTTACATCTCTCTCAATGGCTAACTCATAATATTCTTTAGCCTTAACATTATCTTCGCACTCTTTGTATGTATTACCTATATTTACAAAGGCCGGTCCATAATTTTCATTAATATGAAGTGCCTGCTCAAAATATTCCCTGGCTACCATAAAATCCTTTTTTTTAGCATATACAATTCCTAGTTTGTTTATAGCTTCATAATCTTCCCTATTGTGTTCTATCATTTCATTAAATATTTTTTCAGCCTTATCCAAATCACCATACTCTATTGCCAAAGTTCCGTCTTGAAAACTTGCCTTTCTATCATATTCAACATTTAAACATTGGTGTTCAATATTAAATTGTGCATGTTTATCTTTTTCCTGCAGCGCCGTCATATATTCACCTTCCAAACTTAAAATAGATATGATAATAACTTTCCATTGACTTAATAATTCATATTTTTTATTATTGTCAACATTTGAAATATTTTAGTTTGATTCTTTGAAAAACTTTAAATCAATTAAAACTTTTACAACATTTTTATACTATTGTTTTTACATACATATAACCCTTTATTTACATAAAATATCATATAAATATTGTATATCTTAATTATGTTTTTGTAAATAGTTTGTTAAGTTTTTTATCATTTTTTATTTTCAATGAATATTTTTCCTTCATATCTATTAACTGTAATGTTAAATTGTAACTATTATTATACACACATTTTGCACTTTTTAAATAGTTTTTTTAAAATGATTTTTTACAACATGAAACTTTCTTTTTTTTGACTTTAATAATATTTAAAAACCGATAAAAATATAGTTGTAAAATAATAAGAAACACACTGCTTTTTAAAGCTAGTGTGCTTCTTATTATTTTAATTTTTATTGTATTCTATTCAGTTTTACCTGTAAAGTGAAAATCTTCTATCTTTATGGTAGGCACATAGTTAAAGCCAAAAGCTCCTGGAACTTTGATTCTTTCACCGCTTATTCCTGTAACCTTATTAAAGGCATGTAGCATACTTTCTGTAAATCTCATATTCTTCACAGCACCTTTGATTTCTCCATCTTCAATTAAAAAGAATCCATCCCTTGTTAGTGCTGTTAATATGGCTTGTCTTGGATTTACTATGTTCATGTAATGGAACCTTGATACAAGAAGACCTTTTTTCGTTGACTTTATAAGTTCTTCTACAGTATCACTGCCACCTTCCATAACAATATTTATAGGTATTCCACCTTGTCCTGAATAACCAAGGGAATGGCCTGTTGGTTTTACATTATCTGCAAGGGCACTTTTCACATCATATGAAAGCTCCTTAGCCACACCCTTTTCAATTAAGTTTAACCTAGTTCGCCTGTAGCCCTCAGAATCGAAATAAAGAGGCATAGTATTTTCATTTTCAACATCATCTCTTATAGTTATATTTTCTCCAAAAACTTTCTCCCCAAGTTTTCCCGTAAGGAAACTCGTTCCTGTTCTTACATCTTTCGCACTAAAACCTATGAAGCTCATATACATTAAAAGATTCCCTACAGCTAATGGTTCTAAGATTACATCAAAGCTGCCTGGTTCTATAGATATTGGGTTAATGCCCCTTTTGCATTTATTGTAAGCATCCTTAAATTGTTTTACTACGTTTAATTCTTCTGCTTTATTTGTATTATATGCTGCATAACCTGAGGCTCCATCCTTATGCATTACTACTGTATTGAAGCTTACTGTGTCTATCCTTGCATATCTTCTAATGTTTTTGTTGTTACCCATGCACATAACAAGGGCTGTTAAAGATAATGCTCCTGCTGAGGTGTAATCTTCCTCTAATAAATCAATCCCCTCTTTAATTAAGTTTGCTCTATTTAAAATATTAAATTTTTCTGCAAGCTTAGACGACTCTGAAAGAGGGCAATTATAATCCTCTGAGGCAATTTCTATGGGTAGTGTAAGCTCTGGAAGCTCTACCTCTCCTGGTGGTAAAAACTTCAAATTTTCTTCTGCGTCTTTTACTGCCTGTGCTAGCCCTTCTTCTGATAAAAGATTTGTTGTAACTGTTGCTATTTTTTTATCATGGATAACAGTAACAGTAACACTATCTTCTGCATTATATACATTTTGATGAATTTCCGAATTTGCAAAACGAGTAAGTCCCTCTTCCTTGCACATTATAGATACCATAGTATAATAGCTGCATTTTCTTAAAACCTTATCTATTATTTCATAGGATTCTTTCTTATTTAACATCCTTAACACCTACCTTTATATTTCTAAATCTTGCAGGAGCTGTTCCATGACCTACATGAGCTACTTGTCCCGGCTGTCCTTTACCACAGTTCGGTGTACCATAAAGTGTCCAGTACTTTTCATTGCAAACCCCATCACAACTCCCCCAAAACTCTGGTGTTATCCCAGTATATATAGGATTTTTATAAATCTTCCCTGTAAGTTTACCCTTCTTTATTTCATAAGCTAGTTCTGTTGCAAATTGGAAGTTAACCCGCTTATCATCTATACTCCAGCTTTTATTAGTACATAGATATAACCCATCCTCTATACCTTTGAATAGTTCCTCTAACTCAAAAGTTCCTGGCATTAAACTTATATTAGTCATTCTTACTATAGGCATGTTTTGCCATCCATCAGCTCTATTTGTACCATTAGATTTTTGATTAATCTTTACTGCGGTGTCTCTTGAAGAAATAAAGTTCTTAAATATACCCTTGTCTATGATAACAGTTCTTTGCGCTTTCACTCCATCATCATCATATCCAAAAGAACCTAGGCCCCTTGGCACTGTACCATCTGCTACTACAGTTACAAACTCTGAGCCATATCTAAAGTTTTCATTTAATTTATCTACAGTTACAAAACTCATACCTGCATAAGCAGCCTCTGATCCAAAAACTCTATCTAATTCTATTGGATGTCCTATACTCTCATGCACTTGAAGCGCTAACTGTGAACCATCAATAACTATATCAAAATTACCACTTGGACATTCTTCTGCATTTACAATACTTTCTGCTTCCTTGCCAATACGCTCAGCATTTTCTACTAAATTTAATGATGCAATATATTCATATCCCGCTGTAGCATGGTTACCCCTGAAAGAATTAGGAAAACTTCTTCTTTGGACATCGTTACCGTTTGAAGATAAAGCTTCAATTCCTGCACCCGATTCATAAAGTGTTTGAGTTATATAACTCCCCTCTGTATCTGCATAAATTTTTTCTTCCTTTTGAAAGTCCATAAAGGCTTTAGTTTTGCATAAATTCGCACTTTTTCCCATATTCTCTTCAGCTTTTAAAAGAAGTTCAATTTTCTCTGCTTTAGACACTGTAAAAGGGTCAATTTCTATAGGTGTTATATAGTTATCTACCACTACATCTTTTTCTGCCATTATTATTCTCTCTGTCTGAATGATTCTGCTAGCCTTTGCAAGTTCTAGAGCATAAAGTGCGGTATTCTCTAATTTACATAAATCCTGAGTACTAGCAAAACCTAGTGAGCCATCTAATATAACCCTAATACCTACCCCTCTACTTCTTGAATTTGAAATGTCCTGAACCTTTAAATCCTCTGTAGAAATATTTTCGCACATTCTGTCAACCATTCTTATATCTGCATAATCAACGCCTTTTTCTTTTAACAGGTTTAATATTT
>CALJTN010000080.1 GCA_937976175.1 uncultured Clostridiaceae bacterium
TTCTGGTATTAAAGTTTATACGTTTATAGAAGTTTCTACTCCTAAAGCATCTTTATTAGCCTCTAATATTGGATTTACATACTCTTCTATAAAGTCTATAACTTGACTTGGAGCTCTACCTACAAATTTGATTGGGTCAATTACAGCTAGAATCTCTTCTTTTGACATTCTAAAGATATCATCGTTAATAATTCTCTCTATAAGATCATTATTTAAGCCTTCTTCTTTAACGCGGCTTGCGGCAGCCATAGAATGAACTCTAATGCTTTCATGAAGCTCTTGTCTATCCCCGCCCCTTTTTACTGCTTCCATAAGAATATTTTCAGTAGCCATAAATGGAAGTTCACTGTTTACATGAGCAGCAATAACTTTTTCATAAACTACCATATTTTCAGCAATATTTATATAAAGATTTAACACTCCATCAAGGGCTAGGAAAGCTTCAGCTACAGATATTCTCTTATTGGCTGAATCATCTAATGTTCTTTCAAACCATTGAGTTGAAGCTGTTATAGCTGGATTTAATGAATTTACTATAATATACCTTGCTAAAGCACTAATTCTTTCAGAACGCATAGGATTTCTTTTATAGGCCATTGCAGAGGATCCAATTTGATTCTTTTCAAAAGGTTCTTCTACTTCTTTCATGCTTTGAAGTAGTCTTAAATCATTACTAAATTTATATGCACTTTGAGCTATTTCTGAAAGTGTATTTAATATTATAGAATCTAGCTTTCTAGAATAAGTTTGCCCTGTAACAGGATATGTATTATCAAAGCCCATTTGGTTAGCTACATATTTGTCTAGGTCCTTTACCTTTTGCTCATCATTATCAAATAGATTCATAAAGCTTGCTTGAGTTCCTGTTGTTCCTTTAACTCCTCTTAGTTTCATCTTATCTATTACAAAATCTAGGTTTTCTAGATCCATTACTAATTCTTGGATCCATAAAGTTGCTCTTTTACCTACAGTAGTTAATTGAGCTGGTTGCAAATGAGTAAAACCTAAAGTAGGAACATCTTTATACTTTAATGCAAATTTTGAGGATTTACTAATTACATTAACTAATTTCTTCTTAACTAGAAGTAGTGCCTCTTTCATCACTATTAAATCTGTGTTATCTCCTACATAACAGCTAGTTGCTCCCAAATGGATAATTCCCTTTGCAGTTGGACATTGAACTCCATAGGCATGCACATGGCTCATTACGTCATGTCTTATTTCTTTTTCTTTTTCTTCTGCTACTTCATAATTTACGTTATCTACATAGGCTTTAAGCTCTTGAATTTGAGCCTCAGTAATATTAATTCCTAGAAGTTTTTCACCTTCCGCTAAGGCCACCCAAAGCTTTCTCCAAGTTTTAAATTTCATCTCATCAGAAAATAAATAACTCATCTCTTTTGATGCGTATCTACTGTTTAACGGTGTATTATAAGAATTTCTCATATCTTGCCTCCATACGTACATATTAAAATACAAAATAATTTTCATTCACATTATAGCATACAATAGCATGAAAGGTAATAGAAATGTTCGTGTATTCTGAGTGTACTTTTCGAAATATTTTTTAGTACATAGATTTATCTATCTTAATATTATATATGTTTTATAGAAATTATTAAATAGTTCTAAAATATTATATTTCTAATATAATTTATACAAATAGAACAATTATAATAGTGTGGGGGTAAATATGTATAAACTTAGTATGGTAGACAAACTTTCGTTTATTTTTGTATTAATTGGTGCTTTAAACTGGGGGCTTTTAGGCTTATTAAATTTTAATCTAGTTAGCGCTATATTTGGATCAATTCCATTCCTTGCTAGAGCAATATATATTTTAGTAGGTTTATCTGCTGTGAATATTATTGTTTTCATATTTAGAAGCAAAAAAGCTAGTTCCTAATTAATATAATATTATCTTAATGATGTTATATTAATAGCAAAAATACTCCATAAGTTTTTATGGAGTATTTTTGTTACAATCAATTAAATTTCTTTATTTATAATTCTTGCCCTATAAATATATTGTATTCATGAAATTGAAATTCATTTAGGTCTATAGTATTTTCCCCTGTGAATTTCACCCCTTCGCTGAGCAGCAATACCTTCTGTAAATTATGTGACTCATAATCCTTTATGCTAAGCTCCCCTTTTGAATTTATAACTCTGTGCCAGGGTAATTTATATTTATCACTTAAGCTATGAAGAACTCTAACTACTTGCCTAGCTCCTCTTGGGCTTCCAGCCAGCGTTGCAATTTGACCGTATGTCATCACTTTACCCATAGGGATACTCTTTATAATCTCCACAACTCTTTCTGTAAAAGGTTCTATATTAAAAACCCCTTCCTATCAATAAATAACCTACGAATAAGTGCTTTAATTATATATCAAATGTTTTCTTTATACCTACTAGCTACTTCATTATAAACTTATTCTGGGAAATTTCGCCCCACGTCAAATGCAGTGTGGGCATCGGAACCATAGACTACCTTTAAAGCATAACGCTCTACTAATTCTGCAAAAATGCCTGAAGGGTAAATTTCTTTGCAATAGGGCTTTCTGATTCCTGCTGTATTAAAGTCCACTTCATAGTTTCTTACTTTCATCTCTTTTATAATTTCTTCTAAAAGTGTAGTGTTAGTATACTGTAAAGGATATTCTGTATTAAAAATCCTAACCAAAGTAGGATGACCTATACGCCTAGGTTTGAACGTTCCTAAATCAGCTTTTACTGCATTTAGTAGTGTCTCATAATATCTATCATATACTTTCTCCACACCGCCTAATTTCTGTGACAGTTTTCCAAATTCTTCAGCATTTATATCAACACAATGGTACTCATTCTCAAACTTCAGGAAGTGTACAGACAGTATACCGTCCTCTAACTTATTACCATATTTATTTAGCATTTCTTTGGTTTTTTCCTCATAACCTTCAATATAATCTACCTCAAAGCCAGTATTTATTTTAATAGCTGATTTGAATTTTTCTTTTATATAGTCTAGTCCGGTGATATATTCATCTATTTCAGTTAGCGTTGGAGCACAACTTTTTAGAAACTCTTGGTCCATAAAATTACCGGGCAAAGGCATATGTTCTGTGAAAGTTATTTCTTCTAGTCCTAGATCAAGTGCTTTTTTGACATAAAGTTCAAAGTCATCCTTTGTACCATGAGGACAATATGGTGAATGAATGTGTCCATCCTTTAGTACTTTGTGATTATTCATAATAGCATTCATTCCTTTCGCTGTGTTCAAGGCACAAAATTTAAATAAAGTGATTGTTTTATATGATAATTCTAATCCAATAAACTGATTTATTCATTTGA
>CALJTN010000081.1 GCA_937976175.1 uncultured Clostridiaceae bacterium
AGTTATATGAAATATAATTTAGTAACTTTCTATATAGCCTCATTATAAGTTAATAGTTCTACACGTGTTGAAACTCCTTAGAGTGCAATTAGGTGTAAAGGCTCACTTACAATTGTACAACAATCAGATAGTATCTTTACACTATATTTTTCTGCTTCTTTAGAAATAGCGGTAAAAACAACACAATTTTGTGTCATCATTCCACATATAAGAATTTCTTCTACTGCAAGCTGTGATAATACTTCCTCTAAGTTTGTCTTATGAAAGCTATCTGCAAATGTCTTAATAACTTTCTTTGCATTTGGAGCAACTTTTAATATTCTTGGGTGAATTTCTACTCCTTCTTTACCTTCATTTAATGTTTTGGAAAGTATACTATTCCACGTAAATCATTCAAATTTTTTTATTATAATTAGTTCATGAACGTTTGTTGTATTAATAATAGCATGGATTATTGTATTGTGAAATTACCCACTTTTTTGTGTGTATTATGTATGGTATGTATTAAAGTTAAATTACATAAAAAAACATTAATACTTTAAGCAGCATTAATGTTTTTTAATTTGCTCATTTAAACATTCTTGACCTACTTCCTGCATAATTTCTAAAGCCTTTATTACTTTATGGACCCTGTCTTCTGTCAAGAAATACTCTACCTTAAGAGGATAACCTTGATATTGTATTTTATCCACCAACCCAAATTCTCTTAACTCATTTAGTTGCTATAATAACATCTTTTGGCTTATTCCCTTTATGTCCTTTTCTAACTGAGATAGGGATGTTTTGCCATGATGTTTTAATTGCCAAAGAATAACCGTTTTCCACTTTCCTTTTAATATATCGTGTGTAATTTCTAATGGACAAGTACATTCTTTACGAAGCTTCATATGAATTCTCCTTATAAAATCAATTTTGATTTTAAGATAGTTACTACGGATACTAGTACAGTTGATGTAGCTTAGAGAAATAGAGTTAGTGGATAAATATTTATCTGCTAGCTCTATTTTTTTGATTAAATTATCATCTTAGATGCTGCAATATTAAAAGCTTTTTATGCTATCAAAGGTAAACACAAAAAATAGAGCCGAATATCAGTTTAGTTACAGATTAATTTATATATTACCACTAGAATACAAGCAGAAACTCATAAGAAAAGGCAGTAATACTTTAGCATTATATAAATTAATAAAGCATAAGAAATAATCATTATCTGAAAATAAAAAATATTGACGCGATGCAAGCATTATAGTATATTAGAACTATTACTATAAATTGTTAAATTTAAGCTATAATTACAAGATGGACATTTTTATTGGACTTAAGTTACTGTAAAAATCAGCAAGAGATTGATTATTTCTAGGATAAGCACTTTTTTGTAGCTGAGGCAGAGCAGTGCTGATGGATAAAGGATAAGAGGAATTATTCTATGGCATTGAAAACCCTCTTTAAGGGCATTGTCATGCCAAAAGCTTTCGCTTGGTAAATTTAAAAGTGAAATAAAATTACGAATATAGGATTAATACTTTATTCAAAATACCGAGAGGAGATATTTTACTTATGAGCGATATTAGGACTATAAGAAAAATAATAACTGGTATAAATGCTGTGGATGGTGCGGGTGTTAAACTGGTAAGAGTATTTGGGAATTATGATACAAAGGATTTTGATCCTTTTTTAATGTTGGACGCATTTGATTCAAAGAATCCCGCCGATTATACCCGTGGCTTCCCGTGGCATCCCCATAGAGGAATTGAAACCATCACTTATCTTATTGAAGGTAATATAGAGCATGGTGACAGTCTTAAGAATAAGGATAACATATTATCAGGTGATTGCCAATGGATGACTGCAGGTTCAGGAATCATTCATCAGGAAATGCCCAAGTCTAGTGACAGGATGCTTGGTTGTCAGCTTTGGCTGAACCTTCCTGCCAAAGATAAAATGGTAAAGCCTAAATATAATGCAATAACAAAAGATGATATACCTGTAATAGAGGAAAAGAATAGTAAAGTTCACATTATTTCAGGAAGTTATAATGGAACAAAAGGTGCTATTGAAGGGGATTATGTTAAAGCCATTTACCTCGATGTGGAGTTAAATGCAGACTCTGAGTGGATAATGGATACTGAAAAAGACAATACATTATTTGTTTATATTCTTCAGGGTGAAGCATATTTTGCCAGTAAAGATGATAATCCTGTTCAGGAAAAGCATGCAATTTTATTCAATGAGGGAAATAGTTTTAGAGTGAAGTCAACAAAGGCAGGAATAAGATTTTTACTTATGTCAGGAAAACCGCTTAAAGAACCAATTGTCTGGGGGGGACCAATTGTAATGAATACACAAGAAGAGATTTCTCTTGCTTTTAAAGAGTTAGATGAGGGAACTTTTATAAAGTAAAAAGTCAGATTAGGAATTTACTATTATTATTTGGAGACCATAGATAAGTCCAAGGAATAATAATCCAAATTTGTTAAAGAATTATTGCATAGCAAAGGGAATACTTAATCTAAATGGTAACTCAATAGCAAACATAAACTTCCGGTTTATGTTGCGTCCCCCGAAGATGTAGTAAAAACTGGAAACACGACGGTTACAGCAGGTTTGAGATATGAAGATCTTAAGGCGCAGTATTAAAGAAGTTTGGTGAGTTTCAAATCGGGCAATAATCTTTTGCAAGGGCTTCTTTGAATGCAGTTGATGCCATCAATGGATCAGATATCCCGGTTCTTATTATCCACGGCACAGAAGACGAGCTTGTTGCTTATGAGGTTAGCTCCATTATTTCAAAAATAAATGTGATTACCAATCCTAAGGTCAGAACCATATCGCCAAGTGAGCCTAGACGCAGCGGACATAAGAACCTATTTTCAGATAATTCAATCCCTTATACTTTAAATTATGTTATTATTAGTATATGAGGAACCTATAATTTAGTAAACACTTGTAAAAAAAATGTGCAATAACCTGGTGTGCTACCAGAAGCACAAAACAGTTATGTGAAGTTATAAAATTCGCTAAAATTAGGAGATATAATAATGAAGAAAAGAGAAATTTTTATATTGTCAGCATTAGCATTTTCTGTAGGGATAGTTTTTGGATTTTTGATTTCACCAGCGAAGAATGGTTTTGGTAATAATTCTGGTAATACTATAAAGAATTATTATGGTGAAGAGAATTCAACAGCTGATGGATCTTAATAAGACAATTTTAAATGGGTTTGGACAGCTCCCTATTTAGCTATAATCGGTTAAATACGGAGCTTTTGTTTAGTTCAATTTATATATTCCGAGTTAATGTATTTTATAAGTATAGTTAGGCGGTTCATATTAGCAAAACAAATTATTAACAATTTGTTTTGCTAAAATTTAAAAATACATTTAAAACAAAAAACTTTTTCATCTGCATTGGGGTATATATTATATAAGCACTAAAGAAAAGGGGGAACCAATAAGATGAAAAAATTAATAATCACAACTACTATATTAGCAATGTTAGCTGCAGGTGCAGTTCCCGTAGGTTATGTATATGCTACATCTAACAATTGGCAGGACATTATTTATCCAAGAGTTTATATAGAGGATATAAATGTAAGCGGAAAGCACCTTGAAGAGGTAGAAGAATTAATAGAGAAGGAATATGGCACCAAGCTACTCTCAAAAAAAATTGAAATTGATGTAAATGGAAGGACTTATAACCTAGATTATAGTAAGCTTGATGCTAGATATAACATTGATGAGATTGCGCGAGAGGCCTTTAGTTACGGCAAACATGGAAATATACTGCAAAAGTATAAAATTATAAAAGGTGAAGATAAGAAAGAATTTACCTTGGGTTTTAACTATAACTCGAAGCCTGTTGATGAATTACTTGATATCATAGAAAAAGATTCAAATAAAGACCCAATAAATGCAAAGATATCTATTAATAATGGGAATATCTATATTACTCCAGAAGTTAATGGAGTAAAGCTACAGAGAGATTCATTAAAAGAGGCAATTATAGCTCAAATCAATGGAGAACTTTCAGATGAAACCATTAAAATTAAGGCACCACTATCTATATTAAAGCCAGATTTAACCGCTGAA
Organism: uncultured Clostridiaceae bacterium; assembly: GCA_937976175.1. Taxonomy (GTDB): domain Bacteria; phylum Bacillota; class Clostridia; order Clostridiales; family Clostridiaceae; genus Clostridium_AD. The sequence continues at coordinate 4,089 of CALJTN010000081.1, forward strand.
AAACTTTCTACAATTAACAGTCCCATCTCTTCTTTTAGTACAAGCTTTTCAAGTTCTACAGCAAATAGAATTAATAATGTAGATTTAGCCACTAAAGCTATAAACGGAACTCTTCTTATGCCTGGAGAAACTTTTAGTTTCAATGAAATAGTAGGAGAACGTACTGGCGAAAGAGGCTACAAAGAAGCAGGCGTTATCATAGGAGATAAGATAGAGTCCGGTGTTGGTGGAGGTATTTGCCAGGTTTCAAGTACCTTATACAATACTATATTAAAGGCTAATATTAAAGCTTACGAAAGAAGAAATCACACTCTACCTTTAGGTTATATTGGAAAAGGACTAGATGCTACCGTTGATTGGGGCAATATAGATTTTAAATTTATGAATACTTTAAATACCCCTATTTATATCGAAGGGTATACTAAAGATAAAAATGTATATTTCAATATATACTCTAGCAAGGACTTAAGAAATAAATCCTATGAACTAGTGACAGATATATATGATACAGTGCAACCAAGTATTAAATATATAAATGATGCTAATCGTTTAGAAGGTGAAACCGTAGTTGTTAAACAGGGCTCTTTGGGATATAAAGTAAAAGTAAGCAGAAAAACTTATGAAAATGGAAGGCTTATTAATACAGAATGGATTTCCAATGATTATTACCTGCCTGTAAATGGAGAAACTATAAGAGGTACAAAAATAGTTTCTTAAAAAATATAGAATACAAAAACCTTTTTAAGGGTTACAGGGTATATACCAATGAAAACATTAATTAATCCGGATAAATTATGTTTAAGATAGGAGTGGTAGATTTGGATAGAAAGTTACTACAAGATATTAGAGAGGGGGACAGGGAAGCTTTTGCGCAGTTATATAACAAATATGCAGAATACGCACTAAGAGTTGCCATGGTAGTTACTAGAAATAAAATGACTGCTGCGGATGCTGTTCAAGAATCCTTTATAAGAGTTTATAAAAATATTCATAGCTTTAATATAGATAGGCCTTTCGAACCTTGGTTTTATAGAATTTTAATCAATGAATGTAATAGAATCCTTAGCAAAACTTCAAATACAATTCTTGTAGGTGACTTTTTAGAAAATAATCTACAGGTTGCCCAAGAAGATAACCATAAATTTCAGGAGTATGAAAGCCTATATAAAGCTATAGAAAGCCTTGATGACAATAATAAAATCCCTATAGTTTTAAAGTACTTAAAGGGGTTTAAGGAAAGTGAAATTGCAGAAATCTTAGATATTAATGTAAATACAATAAAATCCAGACTTTTTAAAGGCAGACAAAAGCTTAAGAGTGTTATAGAAATTCTTGAAGGAGGCAGTAAAAACTATGAATAATATAGAGGATAAAAAAATAAACGATGCTCTACTTTTAGGTACAGAAGAGGTTACTGAGTTAAAAGATATGGTATGGAGTAATCTTGAAAAGGAATTAAATTTAGATGTAATAAAAAAAGAACCTGTAAAACCGAGGAAAAATAAAATATTAACCTTCGCAAAATATGGCAGCATGGCAGCAGCAATTACAATTGTACTAGGATTAAATACACAATACGGCCAAGCCACAGTGGGTAAAATTAAAGATCTATTTGTTCCTAGTAAGGTGGTAAAACAACAACTAGAAGGTATGGAGGAGCAGGGCGATATGGCCCTAAAGGAAGGCTCAATGAAATATATTATTTATATTGATGAAGAAAGATATACCCTTGAGCATTTAGAAGGAAAAGATAAAATCACTGCAAAGTCCATGCCAGAAAATGCACCGGAAGTATTTATGGAAATTCAGCAGGTAAAAGGTAAAACGCCGGAAGTTATAGCCTTAGAAATTGAAAAAGACCTTACGCCAAATTATGTTAAAGTTGAAAATAGAGGAACTGTTAATGAACCTATAAAAGCTACCTTAGTATATGCAAATAATGGTACAAAGTGGAATAGTGCCATTGTAAAATACTACTTAGTTGACAATACCAAAGGAGGTACCTTTATAATTAAACAGCAGTTCTTTCTTGAAGCTGAAGAAGGTCACGGGGCAAGATTAGATAATATGCTTAAGGAATTTAAGATAATAAGCGAGTAATAAAATAAGAACCAAACAGTTAAAAATGAATATATATGCCAAAGACTAGCCGTTTGAAAAAGGCTAGTTTTTTGATTTGGATTAGCAAACACAATTATAAAGTATTGACATAAAATAATAGTTGAATACAATTAAATTATTATAAATAAATCAAAAATAATTGTTTTGGCAATAAAAAATAAATAATTAAGAGATATCTTAGAGTGTCCATGTAGGCTGATTACAGTGGTTCTATATTTTTTTAAATTTTAAATCTATAGAGTAATTACTTAATATTACTGATAGAAAAAAGATAACAAATTTTATTTTTTATAAAAATCGCATAATAATCATAAAATGGTCACATTCATTTGAGATAATATTTTAATAGAGCCTTAGAGTACTAATGGAAAGTTTTAAATGAATGTAAAAATCAATATTTAATTAATATAAAAATAGAATATAATAATAAATTAAGGTGGTTTCTTATGTATAAGATTTTGGTAGTAGATGATGAGCCTAAAATAAGAGAGCTTATTAAAAAATATGCAACCTTTGAGGGGTATGAGATATTTGAAGCTGGTAACGGTATGGAAGCAGTAGACATATGTAAAGTAAAAGATTTTGACATGATTATTCTTGATATTATGATGCCAGAGTTAGATGGATTTTCTGCTTGTAAGGAAATACGCAAGACAAAAGATACTCCTGTGCTTATGCTGTCAGCAAGGAGTGAAGAATATGACCGTATTCATGGCTTTGAGCTTGGTGTTGACGACTATGTAGTAAAGCCATTTTCTCCTAAGGAACTTATGATGCGTATTGGTGCAATTATAAGGCGTTCAGAGAAAAATAATAGTGAAAATAACCATAAGGAAATAGTGTCATTTGATGGTCTTACAGTGGATTTTACAGGTAGACTTGTGTATATAGATGGACAGAGAATTGAAATGTCACCTAAAGAGTATGACTTGTTTTTTTATATGGTGAAAAATAGAAACCGTGCCTTAACAAGAATACAACTTATGACTGATGTTTGGGGCTATGATTTTTACGGCGATGATAGAACACTAGATACACACATCAAGTTAATGAGAAAAAGCTTAGATAGATATAGCAAATTTGTTGTAACCTTGCGAGGGGTGGGATATCGTTTTGAAACAAAACAATAAAAAATTAAGTATAAAATGGAGCTTGTTTATTTACTTATCTATTTTTACGGCAGCAACCCTTTTGCTTTTATGGCTTTTCCAAGTGGTACTACTTGATAACTTCTATAAAGCAATAAAAATAGACCGTATTAAGTTTTCAGCTGAAAGTATTGCTAAAAATATAGATGATGATGACTTGCAGGAACTTATAGAAAGAATATCACAAGATAGTGATATTTCTGTAATTATTGCTGATAAAAATGGTAATTTATTATACTCTGCTGAGACTATACCTGGAGGCATTATTAATAGGATGACAGTTCAGAAGTTCTATGGCCTTTTAGAGAATGCACAGTTAAAAGGCGGTGCATATATGGAATCCACTGGAAGAAAAATTACTAGAGAACAGTGGAATAATAATGGATTTTCAAGAGGGGTGCATCCTCAGAGTAGAGGCATGATTGAGAGTATTATATATACAAAACTTGTAACAAAAAAGAATGGTATTCAAGTTGCTATTGTTTTAAATGCAATTATTAGCCCTGTAAATGCAACTGTACAGACTATTAGAATACAGTTAATATTTGTTACTATAATAATGCTTGCCTTCGCTTTAGTTTTAGCATTTATAATATCAAAAAAAATTTCAAAGCCAATTATTAAAATTAATATTTCTTCAAAAGAACTAGCAAAAGGTAATTATCAGGTTCACTTTGAAACTATTGGATATAAAGAAATTGTTGAGCTCGGTGAAACCTTAAATTATGCAACTATTGAACTTTCTAAAACAGAAAATCTGCGCAGAGAACTTATTGCAAATATTTCTCATGATCTACGTACACCACTTACAATGATAACTGGGTATGCAGAGATAATGCGTGATTTGCCAGGTGAAAATATACCAGAAAATTTGCAAATTATTATTGATGAAGCGAAAAGGCTTGAAACTCTTGTAAACGACATGCTTGATATATCTAAGCTAAGAGCAGGTGTAAAGGAGCTTAATATTGAAGAGTATAATTTTACAGAGAGTATTAGAAATATACTTAAAAGATATGAAAAACTCACAGAACAGGATGGTTATACAATTAAATTTATTTATGATTCGGATGTAATAGTAAAAGCAGATGAACTTAAAATTTCACAAGTAATATACAACTTAATAAATAATTCCATTACACATACAGGTAAAAATAAATCGGTAATAGTCCGTCAAAGTATAAATAGCCATAAGGTGAGACTAGAGGTTATAGATACAGGTGAGGGAATACCAGAGGATAAGTTTAAAGATATATGGGATAGATATTATAAAGTTGACAAGGAACACAAACGAGCAAAGGTAGGAACAGGACTTGGACTTTCTATTGTTAAAACTATTCTTGAGATGCACAGTGCTACTTATGGTGTTAAAAGTGACATGGGACAAGGGAGCATATTTTGGTTTGAACTAAAGATTTAAAATTCACATAACCTTCAGATTAAGAACAATTGTCCATCAGATAAGAAAGTTAGAATATAAACATCACACGAAAGGAGTCATTATGATGTATATTTTAAAAAATGCACTTAAAAGCATCTCAAGATCAAAGGGCAGAAACATACTTATAGGTATAATAGTTGTAGTTATTTCAATTTCAAGCTGTGTTGCCATATCAATTAAAAATGCAGCAACAAAAGCTGAGCAGCAAGGTATAGATAAGCTCAGTATAACAGCACGCATATCTCTTGATAGACAAAAGCTTATGGCAAAAGCACAAGAAGGTGGACAAGATGTCCGTGAGCTATTGCAAAGTTACTCGGAGCCTACACTAGATGAATTACAAAATTATGCTACTTCTACTAATGTTAAGAGTTTTTATTACACCATAACAAGTTCTATAAATGCAAATGGTGAATTAGAGCCTGTTGATACATCTAGCAATAGCTCAAGCAGTAATAGTAATGCACAGGCTCCACCTAACTTTGGTAACAGAATACCAAGAGGAATGGGAAACCAAGGTGATTTTACAATCACTGGCTACAGCTCAGAAGATAATATGACAAACTTTGTGAGCGGTACATCTAAAATAACTGACGGTAAGATTTTTGACGTGAATACATCAGATTTAGTTTGTATTATAAATGACGAGCTTGCAACATTCAACAGCTTAAAAATTGGAGACAAAATAACTCTTGCTAATCCTAATGTTGATACTGAAACCTATGAGTTTAATATTGTAGGCATATATAAAAATTCAAGTTCGGACTCTGCAAGTAACAACAATATCAGGTTTTCAACATCAATGGACCCTGCTAATCAGATTTATACAAGTTATAGCACACTTAAAGCTGTAATAGATAAATCAGTATCAAATGCTACAATTGAAACTGATGAAGAGACAGGAATGACTAATACTACAGCTCTTAGGAATCAAACTTCAGGAACATATGTGTTTTCCAATCTTGCTAGCTATGAAGCATTTAAAACAGATGTAAAAACTTTGGGACTATCTGAATATTATACAGTAAGTTCTAATGACGCAACTAACTATGAACAAAGTCTTGTTCCTCTTAAAAATCTTAGTAAATTTGCAACGTATTTTCTCTTAGTTGTACTTGCAATTGGTGGAATAATCCTTGTAGTCTTTAATATTTTCAATATCCGTGAAAGAAAATTTGAGGTGGGAGTTCTAACAGCTATTGGTATGAAGAAAGAGAAGGTTGCTTTTCAATTTATTACTGAGATTTTCATGGTAACTTTAATAGCAATAGTAATAGGAACTTCTGTAGGTGCAGTGATTTCTGTACCCACAGCTAATAAGATGCTTGAATCACAGATAGCTGCAGAGCAGTCACAGTCACAGGAGCAGGAGCAGAATTTTGGCAGAATGAATCGTAATAATCAACAATTCAGTGCACCTGGAGGTACTAGGGCTAATGGGTTTAATGGGTTTAATGGATTCCGTAATGAAACAATAAGTTACATTAGCAATATAGATGCGGCAATTGACCTTAATGTAGTAATTCAGCTTTTAGGAATAGGAATTTTATTAACCATTGTATCAAGCTGTGCTGCTGTTGTATTTGTTCTAAGGTATGAACCACTGAAAATTCTTTCGGAGAGGTCATAAAGGAGGGGTAAGCAATGAGTATATTAAAGCTTGAAAATGTAGGATATTCTTATGATAAGGCGAAAACTAAGGTTTTAAATGATATCAACTATAATTTTGAAAAAGGAAAGGTTTATGCAATCGTAGGAAAATCAGGTGCAGGGAAAACAACACTGCTTTCTCTCTTATCGGGACTAACTTCTCCCTCATCAGGAAAGATAATATTTGATGACAAGGATATTAGCAAGATAGACCGTTACAAATACAGAAGTCAGTGTGTAGGGGTTATTTTTCAAAGTTTCAATTTATTACCTCATCTTACAGCTGTTGAAAATGTAGAATTATCCATAGATGTATCTGGAAAGAAGATAAAAGACAAAAGGAAGCATGCACTATCATTGCTGTCAAAAGTTGAACTTGATGAGGTTATAACAAAACGTAAAATATTGAAACTCTCAGGAGGAGAACAACAAAGAGTGGCAATTGCAAGAGCATTATCTTATGATCCAGATATTATTCTTGCGGACGAGCCTACGGGGAACCTTGATTTGCAAACTCAAGATGAGGTTATAAGCATCTTCAAAAAATTAGCTCATGAAGAGGGTAAATGTGTGATTATTGTAACCCACTCCCCTGCAGTTGCAGACAGTGCTGATGAACTATACTCCCTTGCACCGCTAAGAACAAAAAAATAGAAATGCACAGAAAAAGTATGAATCTAGAAGGTAAATCTTTTCACAATTAAATGTTTAAAATTCAACATATAATAAGCTCTTTCAATAATTGAAAGGGCTTATAAGCAAACAACAACTTCCAGTTATTGTTATGTCCCCGAGGACATAGTAAAAACTGGAAGTTTTTATTTTCTAATATTTTCAAATAAAGTTATGCATATAATATTTATTTCTATATAAATATCAAATATTTTAATATAATAAAAACTAAATGCCCTTATAGATCGTCTAATTAGTATAAACAAAGATTAAATTAGCCCAAAAGGGAGACGATAATGCTTTTTATGAACTTATAAGTCAGCAAAAAGCTCAGCTTTATAAAACAGCCTTTGCTTATGTTAAAAACAAAGAAGAGGCTCTAGATATTGTCAGTGATACAGTTTATAAGGCTTATATATCCATTAATAAACTGAAGGAACCAAGTTTTTTTAATACTTGGTTAACTAGAATACTTATCAATACTTCTTTGGATTATATTAATAAGCGTAGTAGAGTTGTATCCTTCGAAGAAAATGTAAGCTGTGATACTAGCATAGTCTCACAGGATGACGAGCAGATAATTGACCTTAAGGTAGCGGTGGACAAGTTGAAGGGCGAATATAAAACCATTGTCATATTAAAGTATTTTCAGGATTTGACACTGGTTGAAATAGCAAAGATACTTCAGTGTCCTCTTGGAACAGTAAAAACGCGGCTTCATAAAGCCTTGGGAGTACTTAGATTAGATTTGAAGGAGGAATTACTATGAATAAAGATAATATGAAAGAGTTAAAAAGAGAATATGATAATATAGAAGTTCCACCAGAAGTGGACTTAGCTATAGAAAAGGGTATAAAAAAAGGAAAGGCTCATAATAAAAAAAGAAGGGTTAAACCTTTTGGTATCATAGCAGCAGGACTTATTTTAGCACTTGGGGTAGCCTCTGCTGGAAAACTTCTTAGCACAGATGACTCATCACTTGTGGCAATAGATAGTAACAAAACACTAAAAACACTACCAAGTGTGGGGTCCTCAGAAAATCTACAAAAGCTATTGAAAACTTTTATTGGTGAAAACAATGGAATGGCTTTCGGTCATGCTGCAAGAAGTGATGTTTTTACGCCAACATCTCTGCCACTCACTGAGGAAGCTAAAAAAAGTAATTCAAATAGTGGTAAAGAAACCAGTTTTGCAGGTAATGCAGGTACACAAACTTATGCATTGGATGGTGCTTCAGAGCATTCAACAACCAATCTACAGGTTCAAGG
>CALJTN010000082.1 GCA_937976175.1 uncultured Clostridiaceae bacterium
GGTAAAATTGTTATTAAAAATAAAAACGCCAGGACCAAACTTGTAATTTTCTTTAATTTCCTCATAATACCCTCCTTATAGTTTTATGCAAACTATCACCTTCATATATAATATATTGCAAGCGTTTGCATTATATTTATATTTTACTTATGTTTTCCAATAACTTCAATAGTTTTATGTATTAATTTTACTATTATATAAAATAAATACACTGACATAAAGATACCTTATAATGAATAACTACCTCCACGAAACTCTTTTTCTCAAGTGATTGCCTATAGTACAGTAATATTACGACTTTAAAAAGAGATTTATACCTATAACAAAAAAACTACGGAAATATAAATATATTTCTGTAGTTAAACTGTATTTTTTGTTTCTTATTTTTTATTATATGAATCTATCTATTAAAAACCCATATTGAATAATACCTTTTGTTCTAAGTCTAGGACACGTTATGTATTTCCAGAAGCTTTCTGCCGCTTCAGCTTTAATAAGTGGAGTTACAAAGTTTTCTCTCCTCTTTTCAAGTACTTCCTTATCTTCCGCACTAAATCCACATAGGTTAAATCCAATATCGCTTACACTTGACGACATATAGATGGTTCCATGTTCATCAGTAATGGAAACTGAATCACAACCTAGTTCTTTCTTAAGGTTATCTAGGTCATTTTGTTTAAGATTTCTATCAATATCAATCTTTTGAAGTAGTTTACCCTTTTTTAATAAAGATTCTACATTTATAGCTCTTTCTGATATTTTTTCTTGAAGGTTCGAACTTTCCCCAAAAGCTTCATTAGCTAAAGTATCCATACCTATAAGTGAATTAGTCATCTCGCAGGAAGATGCACTTATTTGCTGGCTAACAGCAGCAGTTCTTTCTGTAATGCCTTCAAGAAGTTCTATAAATTCCTTTATTTGCTCGCTGCTTTCATATAGAATTTCATTGGTTTTCTTTACTTCTTTAAATTCTTTTGAAACAGTGTCAATAATTTCATATATAGTAGCTAATATTCCGATAGTCTCCTTGGTAACATTTGTGCCTATTTCAGTCTTTATTTGTACTTCCTTCATCATTTTTCGTGATAAGGTTATATCCTCTTGAATATCCTTTGTTACATGTATAATATTAGAACCAGCCTCTTTGGCTTGACTTGCAAGTTTTTTCACTTCATCAGCAACTACGGCAAACCCTCTGCCACTTTCACCTGCCCTAGCTGCCTCTATAGCGGCATTAAGTGCAAGTAAATTAGTCTGATCAGCAATCTCTAAAATTGAATCAACTATGTTATTTATTCCAGCGGATTTTTCTTCTAACCCATCAGAAATTTTTACAACATTGTCTACAGATACTTTGATTTCAAGCATTTGATTATTCATTGATTTAGAAGCCTCATTACAACTTTCAACTTGTAAACTAGCTCTTTGACTAACTTGATAAGCTTTATCCACCTTATCACTTTGGGTGCTTACATGAGAAACTATCTTTACAAGCAAATTAGATATTTCTATTACTTTTGCTTGTTGATCACCCATATCACTGGCTATATCAGTTATAGCTTGGGTTATCTCTCCAGAGCTTTCCTTAAGCTGCGAAGATATGGTAACTAGCCTTTTCATAACTCTAATAACCTGACATGATGATATTAATAGAAATCTGTTTAGATTATTCATAAATTCAACTAGATCCTTTACAATAGAAGGTGTTTTCTCTGTTAATACCAGCGGATCATTTTTTGCAGCTTTCACCAAATCCATTTCTGTCTTTGTATTGTATTCTTTTGAGCTTCCAAAAAATTTAGGAGATCTCACCATTTTATAAATAATAAAATTAGCTATAACTCCTAGAAACAAAAACAGGCTTGCTAACAGTATATTTAGAAAAAACAAACTAATTGTCTCAATTACAATAATACCGTTTAAAATAAATATTATTTTTTTTGACACATTAAACACTCCTTTGACTCTTTGATAGGAAGGTAAAATATAATTGCGTGCTAAATTATGTTAATCTTAATTATCTAATGTCTATGTCAATTACTAGCCTTTACTTCTAATTTATTTCTAAATTAGCGCTTGTCCATAATTACATAATCCGTTGAATCCCAGAAACGTAATATCATATGAACATCTTTTAAGTACCTGTTTTACCCAGTTTTTACGAATTGTATTTTATTATAGCATTATTTATTATATTAACATTTTTATTTTTATTTTACAATTTATTTTGAATAATAAAATATTTTTTTATCTTATTTTGCAATATTCATCGTTACCCTTCTATTTTATTAGAAAGTTCCCTAGCATAACAATTTCCACTATTTATAACGTCTTTTTCTTATGTTCCCTTCCATATTTTTTAAATCCTTTCTTTATTCTTCTTTTATAAGCATAAGTTTCGCCTAATAAATATTGTCCTCTAATGTCTTGAATTTATAATTAGCTTAATTGGCTAAAATGACTCAATTATAGTTAAATATATTCATAAATAAATATTCCTTCAAATTACACTTAATATATTCATGAAAAATGTGATATAATAATTCTTTATTATCCTCTCACATTTAAATAAATTTTATATGTTTAATATATTTGAATACTGAGATCAATACAATGCATGCAAAAATTGTTAGGAGTGACAAAATTATGAAAAACACAATATTAACACCTAGTGGATTAAAAAAACTAGAAGAAGAATTGGAACTGCGTACCGGGGAGAAAAGAAGAGAAATAACAGCAGCAATTAAAGAAGCAAAGGGACATGGAGATTTGAGTGAGAATGCAGAATATGATGCTGCTAAAGATGATGAAGCAACTAATAATGATAGGATACTAAAGATTCAAGAGATACTTAGAAGTTGCATCCTAGTAGAAGACTCTAGCAGTGATGACCACTTAGGTCTTGGAGGCCAAGCTGACATTAAATTTCTTGATACAGATGATGTTGAGAAAGTATGTTTAGTGTCTACAGTAGAGACTGATCCAGATCATATGAATATAAGTATCGAATCACCTCTTGGCATGGCCATATATAAAAAGGCCCTAGGACAAAGGTGTACTGTTATATCTCCACAAGGTAATTATGAAGTAATCATAGAAAAGATTTACTAGTAGAAGAAGATATAAATCTTAGAAGAGGGAAAGCATTTATCTATTTCGATAAAAGCTTTCCCTCTTCTTCTAAAAGAAATATTTCAGTTTTTTCTTATAAACTTATAATAGTTATCTAAAATCACTATTAACATATAACACATTATTTCCAGTTATACTTTATAACAAACGGAGTAAACTATATAATACACTGAAAATATAAAGTGTGATTTCCGTATTTAAAAGGAGGAAAATAATGAACAAAAATAAGTTTAAAAAAGCAAAGACATCCATTAATAAATTAGATGATAATAGCGGTAACAGTAGCGTTCTAGACACTCAGATGGCTATTATGTATAAGTTATCCAATATGAATGGAGACATTACTGATGTAACTTTAGAAGAAAAACGAAAATTAAGTAAAGAATAATTTTTTTAAGATTGTTTACGTGCTTTATAAGCAGCTACTAGTAACATAACTGATGTATATATTACAATTACTAACACTAACCATTTAACAGTGCCAAGTGGCAGTGATTTAACAATATATGCAGCAATTAATACTCCAATACTTCCGAACAACGTAATAGCTATAGAAGCTTTTCTATCATATGCTCCCTTTTTAACAAATTCAGTAGATCCCGCAGGCATAAGAAAAGCACAGGATCCCATCATTATTGGAAAAGCAGCAAGAGGATTCATCCCAAGTGCATAGATTAGTGCCATGCAAGGAGCATAAAGGCCAACTCCAAGTTGCATTAAAGCTCCAAGTATAAAATTAGCAGCAATTGCTATCATAAGCTTAGTGCCTGTAAGCCCATCAGATGTTCCCGCCAGTGGCATAAGATGTAACAGATCTGAAAGCATAATAATAGCAACTGTAATCAGTGCTAAGCCCATTCCAATTCTTACTTTCCTTACGTCAAGTTTTGCAACAATGTCTGCTCCTATTATGGCCCCTAAAACTGCAGCCATAATCATGGATACCAATGTTAATTTATCAACTTTTATTACAGTTAAGAAGATAATTGCCTCTAAAGCTGTCGGGATGGTACAAGATACATTTAAAGTTCCAGGCAAGGTTCTATCATCCGTCAACTTAAAGAATCTAACGATGGATGTTATAATAGCAAAGCTTCCTACTCCTAAAGTATCAAAGAAATTAGCTATAAATCCTATTCCACCAAAGACAATGAAATTTTTATTGTCCACTTTTCCTGCCTTTGACGCTTTAAAAACGTCTGAAAAATAAATAAAAGCAAAGTATGATACTAACAAAATTAGTAATCCTAGTAGTATTTTAACCATAAAACATCTCCATTCTTGCATCATAGCAATATATTTTCTTTCATTATACAACAAAATACCCTTTAAATATGTATTAATTTTATATTTTTTTAAATTTAATTCAAGATATATCAACATAACAGGTTGTCTTTAGCTTTTATTCTCATTGTAACACCATAAAATGTCTTATTTTTTCTTTTTATTTATGAGGGTTGTACTATTTCCGTTGTTACAGTATATTCTATAAAAACATAACTTATACGAGAATTCTATTAAACACATATAGACATTCATTTTACTATATAAGCAAAGAGAAGAGCTTTGATAAACTAAAATTTATCAAAGCTCTTCTCTTATTTAAATAAAATTATTTTATATTTTAAACTAAGCTTTTTCTACAATCTTTGTTGCTTTAGCTACATTTTCTTTAGGGAATATTACATTAAGTATTAGTGCTACCATGGATGCTACAACTATGCCTGATTGGGCAAATAATAACTTAGCCCACTCTGGTAAAATTGCAAGTACTTCTGGTACAGAACCGAGTCCAAATCCAAGTCCTAAAGCTACTGCAACAATTATGCCGTTTCTTCCATCTAATGGTTCTTTAGTTATTAGATTTATTCCACTTATGGCAATCATAGCAAACATAAGTATTGCTGCTCCACCTAAAACACTTGGTGGCATAATTGAAACAACTGCTCCAAGTTTTGGGAAAAACCCAGCAAGAATTAAGAATATAGCTCCTGTTGCTATTGCAAATCTATTTACAACACCAGTCATTGCAACTATACCAACATTTTGGCTAAATGTAGTATTTGGCAAAACCCCAAATAATGCGGCAAAACTACTTCCAAGACCGTCTGCAATTACTCCTCCACTTAATTCTTTATGAGTTGCTTCTCTTTTAAGTCCACCCATAGTAATTCCTGAAATATCTCCTACAGTTTCAACTGCTGTTACAATATACATAATTAACATTGCAAAAATAGCATCCCAGTGAAAGGATAATCCAAATTTTAAAGGAACTGGTACACTGAACCATCCAGCAGCACCTACCGCAGCAAAGTTCACTTTTCCCATTGGAATTGCAACCATATATCCTACTATTATACCAATGAGTATAGCAGACATACTTGAAATACCTTTAGTAAATTGTTTAAATATAAGTATGGTTATTAGAACGATGAATCCTAGAAGGAGATTTGATGGAGAACCAAAATCCTTAGCACCTACTCCTCCTCCAAAAAATTTTACTCCTAAAGGAATAAGTGAAAGACCTATAGCCAATACTACTGTACCTGTTACTAGTGGTGGGAAATACTTCTTTAACGGTTTTAAGAAAAGTCCTAGCACCGCTTCAAATAATCCTCCAATAAGAGACGCCCCAAGAATTCCTGGAAGCCCGTACTTAGCTCCAATTGATAGACAAGTTGGTAAGAAACCAGAGCTTGTTCCCATTACTACAGGAAGTTTTGATCCTACTCTCTTAAAAGGGTAAAGCTGAATTAACGTAACTAGCCCCGCTACAAACATAGCCGCTTGAATTAAAAATGTCTTTTCTGCCGGAGAAATCTTCAGCGCACCTGCAACAATTATAATTGGTGTAATGTTTCCTGCAAACATAGCTAATACGTGTTGAATTCCTAGAGGTATTGCCTCCCCTAACGGTGGTATTCCATCTAGTTCTGTGACCTTTCCTTTCATATAAAATCCCCCTTATAATATAATTTCAAAACTAATATTAATATTATTTTACATATATATATATCCACCCCTTTTTATGCATAATATTATATTAGCTAGATTACTTTGGAAATTCCCTAAGCTGAATTCATAGTTATTGTCGATTACTAATACTGAGTAGATTCTAATTGCATTAAAATGTGAAATACTGTTCATTATATGTTAATATATTCTACACAAGTTTAATATATCCTTCTACTGTTGTAATTATATTCTTAATTTTAACAATATTTTGAATACTTCAAAGAAAATGATTTAATATAAAGAAATGTAGATAGCTTTGTGTGAACAAAACTATCTACATTTCTTTTTTTGCATCAATACGCTCTATATCTTTTTGACAAATTCTAATTTTAAACTCACAGCTCGAAAACCATCAATTCTGCAATCAATATCACCATCTCCATGAACCAAACGTATATTTTCACTATGGTATCTATTTTTATAGATGATGAATTTGCTCTAAATATAGACAGCTTAATTTTACTTCGTAACGTTATATTCTATGACTATATCTCTACCGTCAAAATATACAAAATCTCCCGTATCAAGGTGCCACACACCCTGTAGAATTGTAGGATACTTGATTCCATTTATAGCTTTATAGTTTCTGCAAATCGCTGACCACTTTACCTTTTGTGTTTTCCCACTACCATCGTTATATTCTCTATCCTCGGTGGTAAAACTTATCATTTCACCATTAGCATCAAAGGTGAAAATTCCACTTGCTGATATTCCATAATAGGTTATAGTAGCCTTTGCATGAGTTTCATCAATTTCCTCCCACTTAACGTAGTCTTGTAGAGCAAGGTTTGGCATTAAAAGTCCTTCCGCCAGACAATCTGCAAGACTTGCTTTATTCATAGCCTCACCTCTTTCATCAAATAAAGTTATAGCTTTTGCGATAACACCTTTCATTGAACCTAAGCCATTTTGGAAGGCATCAATACCCTCAAAAGGTATACCAAACATGCTTGTGTCTATTAAGGCAATCCGTTCTGGCTTATCTACGAAATTATAGTGAGTGAAATCTATTTTCAGCTTTCTAGAAGCTTGTACAAAATCAACATCTTTATAGTAGGCTTTCATATTAGACATTTTGGGTGTGCCAATATATCCACAATATTTAAAATATTTTTGCACTGGTGAAGGTAGCTTTGATATATCCTCTGTTGTAAACACCCCACTTACATTTTTCATCTTTGATATTTGATAGTTTTTGAGTTTTGTAAATTTTGATTTTACGGGAGAATAAGGAACATTAAACCATATTATTACACTTAAGATTAAAAACGTAGCCACTCCTAAAACCCAATGCATATTCTTTTTACCTCTTTTCATTATTTAATAACTCCTTTTACAAGTATTTCCACGTAGGCGTTTATTATGGAATTTATCATATCTTTATCATACATGTTATTCATCACAATCATATTTATTACACCAAAAATACCTGTAGTTAGTAAAAATGCTGTAAATTTTGTATCATCTATAATAAAATCCCCTGAGGAAACGCCTTTATCTAGTATATTAATAAGTAAGTCCAAAGCGTCATTGTCAGTTGACATTTCTTTCCTATTATTATCACCACTTAAAAGTGTAGCCTTAAAATGCTCTCTGTATTTTAATAGTAGCTGTGAAAGTGTTAAAAGGCCTCTTTCCAAAGCTGCTTTAGGTGCCATGCTTTCAAACTTAATAGATGAAAGTTCTCTAAATATTCTATGGTAGTTATAAGTGGTTATTGCCTTTATAAGCTCCTCTTTGTTTTTATAGTAGTTGTAAATTAGTGCAGGTGAGTATTCAATTTCATTTGCTAGCTTTCTAATAGAAAACATTTCATATCCTCCTTCTATTATCAGTCTACTTGCTCCATCAAATATTTTTGCTCTTATTGATTCTTTCTCAGCTTCACGCCTTTCAGTTATCCCCATATTTACACCTCAAAATATTATTAGTAATCACTATTTATAGCGAAAACCATATTTAGTGAACACTGTTAATTATAATTACACCATTTAAAAATGTCAATAAATAGTTGTAATTCATGTTTTATCCTCTAAAATTCTCTAGTATGTTTACTTCTACATAGGTTTAAATATATTTCATCATAACAAAAGGCACCCAATACTAAAAAAATTGAGTGTCTTAATTATATTTCAATAGATAAACTCTTATTTCATACTAATTACTTAGCGGAAAATTTATATATAGTACAATGTTCATACTTCTCTTCTGCTTTAAGCATTGGAGAAGGAAAATTCTTATGAAGAGTAGAATTAGGAAAATATTGTGTTTCAAGGCATAACCCACTTCTTTTCACATAGGAAGTAGCACCTTTCCCTGGTTCTAAGCCCTTAAGAAAGTTTCCCGAATAAAATTGAACGCCAGGTTTAGTAGTATAAACTTCCATAACACGCCCACTTTTCTCATCATAAACTTCTGCTGCCTTCTCAAGTTTATTACCACTATTATTGATAATAAAGTTATGGTCATAACCACCACCAAAAACAATTTGCTCATAGCTACTTGAAATATTCTCACCTATAAGTGTTAACTCTCTAAAATCCATTGGAGTGTTATTTACTTCAGTTATTTCCCCAGTGGGAATAGATTCTTTATCATTAATTGTAAACTTATCAGCATTAATCATAATTTTATGTTTTAAAATGTCTCCTGAGTTATGACCTGAAAGATTGAAATAGGAATGATTCGTAAGATTTACTATGGTATCTTTATCTGAAATAGCGTAATATTCTATTTTCAATTCATTGTCTTCTGTAATTGTATACTTCACTCTTACATTAAGGTTACCAGGGTATCCTTCCTCTCCATCTACACTAAGGTAAGCAAATTCAATGCTATCAATAACTTCTTCCTTTTGTAATTGCTCTTCCCAAACTACTTTATCAAATCCAACTACTCCGCCATGCAAATGATTCTTTCCATCATTTTTAGCTACATTATATTTAATTCCATTAAGTTCAAAAACTGAATTACCAATTCTGTTAGCAAATCGTCCTATGGTTGCGCCAAAAAAACTTTTATATTTTAAATAATCTTCCAAATTATCGTACCCTAAAACTACATCGTCAAACTTACCTTTATTATCTGGTACCCTTAAAGATACTAGGGTTCCTCCATAATTAGTAATTTCTGCAGTCATACCCTTTGAGTTTTTAATGGTAAAAAGATATACGTTCTTTCCATTTACAGTTCCAAAATTCTTTTTTATACTCATAATTCCCTCACTATTCTTTTAATTTATTTTATTAGTATAGAAATGTCTTGACAGATTGTTAAAAAACTCAGCATTATGATATATTTTATATAATTAGGCATAGTACAAAAATACTATGCCTATTAAAATCCTATATTAAATTCCATGCTAAGCCTTAGTTATGGTACTTCTAGATCCTCATCTAAAGAAACTGGCACTCCAAACACTGGTAAGTTTTCCTTATCCCAAGTGAACTTTTGCATTCTAACATCTCTATGATGCCAGCCAATTCCATCAGTCATCCCGTGGTACACCATCCAATCTTCTTTCCCATTAGGAGACTTGACAAAGGAACCATGACCTACTCCAAAACTACCACTCTCAATAGTGCCTT
>CALJTN010000083.1 GCA_937976175.1 uncultured Clostridiaceae bacterium
ACTTATATTCTTTAAGTCTATGGCTAGTATAATATTAGTCACATTCAAAGCTATAGCATAATATCATACTTCTTCATCTTTACATATAGTGTATTCCGACTTATCCCTAGCACCTTGGCTACCTTAGTTATATTCCCATGAAATTTTTCAATGCAGGCTATTATTGCTTTCTTTTCTAATTCCTCTAAAGAGCAAATATATTGTTCCTCAAGGGGTACTTTACTCCCATCTTTCGTAACACACTGTGCTCTGTCTTCTTTACCCTCAATATCAAAGGTAGTATTTCCATCTAAGTTAACAATATTCTCCACAAAATTTTCAATTTCTCTAATATTTCCCGGCCAGCTATAGCTTAAAATATTATTATATATTTCGTTAGATATATTAGGAATTTGTTTTCTAAGTTTTTCTGCCTTTACACTTAAAAAGTGTTTGAATAAAAGCATTATATCCTCTTCTCTATCTCTTAAAGGTGGCAAGCAAATTGGAATAACGCTAAGTCTATAGTACAGATCTCGTCTAAAGGTGCCTTTTTCTATCTCTTTTCCAAGTTCCTTATTAGTTGCGGCTATTATTCTAACATCTATAGATATATTCCTACTACTTCCTATTCTAGTAACACACCCTTCTTGCAAAACTCTAAGCAAATTCACTTGCATATCAAGAGGCATTTCTCCAATTTCATCTAAGAAGAGAGTTCCTCCATTTGCTAGTTCAAACTTACCCGGCATCCCACCTCTTTTAGCACCAGTAAAAGCGCCATCTTCATATCCGAACAATTCACTTTCTATTAAATTTTTAGGAATAGCTCCACAATTTATTGCCATAAAGCTATTATTTTTTCTATCACTTGCATTATGAATGGCCTGCGCTAATACTTCTTTACCCGTGCCACTTTCTCCTTCAATTAGTATAGTTGAAGGACTACACGCAATGCTTCTGGCATTGCTTATTACTCTCTTTATTGCATTACTTTCTCCTATAATGTCCTCAAACACATATCTTGCTCTTCCACCCGTATATTTGTTAACTAAATTTAATACCTTTTGAATCTCCTTAATTGTTAACACCATACCTATAAAATTATTTTTTTCTCCCTTAATAGCATAAGCGCTTAGGGTATATCTTTCCCGAATTCCCTTCCTTGTTAGAACTATTTCTTCGTCATGGTAGTCTCTTTCATCTTTAACTTGAGCAAATACATCTTTCCAGTTGCTTAATACCAGCTCTATAGAGTTACTCATTATCTCTTCTTTATCTATTTTCAACATAGCACAGGAGGCCATATTAATATTTTTAACCACTCCATTAATGTCTACAGCTATAATACCATAATCCATGGAATCCATCACCGTATTCATATACAAATATGATTTAACCAATTCCTTTTGAACCTTTTCATTATGTAGCTGACCCTCTATAGATTTCACAGCAGCCACCACAAGACCTAAGGTATGAGGATGCACTAGTTTACTATTTCCAGTTAAATTTAGCGTTCCAATTATATGAGCATTTTCATCATGGATAATAGCTGCGGAGCACGTCCATTTATGATATGCCGTAACAAAATGTTCTGTAGCAGATACTTGAATAGGCACATCTTCGCTTATAGCTATTCCCATAGCATTAGTACCTATACTTTTCTCATCCATATAAGCCCCAATTACCATGTCCATATCTCTTGCAGCATCCAGTATACCTTTATCCCCAATTATATTAAGAATACAGCCCTCTTTGTCTGTTAATATAATAAAGAATCCTGAACCTATTAAAAAATCATAAACAATTTTCATAAAAGGAGCCGCGATTCTAATTAATTCCTCATTATTTTTTATATTGTTAACTACTTCTTCACCTTTTAAGATTTTCTTTGATACTACTTGCTCTCTTTGAATTCCATATTTCTGAGAACGTTCATGAGATTTTTTAATAATTTCTTCTCTATTTTCTTTGTTATATGTCATTAGTTTCACCTCTCAAACACTATTTAACATCACCTAGTTATTGCTAGTAAATGAAAAACAATGTTGCTACTAGTATTATTCCAAATAATATTGAAAAAAATCCAACTACTTTAAATAGTAGAATGGCGCTAATAACCGCCTTTTTAGCTATGGCATTTACTGCTTTAGGAATTTTTATAAACTGTTTTTCATTGTTATCTACTTGAATTTCTTCTAGCAAAATGTCTCTTTCATTTTTTTCATATGCAGTAGAAAGTAACGTTGCACCTTGAATAGATATTTTTTTAATAAAAAAATATAATATTCCACCAAAAAACCGGTTTCTTATGCACTTCTTAACCACTGGGAACACAATACCATAAAGTGTGAACTGGCAAATCTCAGAAGTTTTTATGCTATTATTAACTTCATTAATCCTTTTTATATCAGTAATTATTTTCAATGTATAATTTAAAATATAGTTAATGCAAGAGCGTAAAGTGTTAATAGCTCTAACCACTCCAAAGGAACCCGCGCCAAATAAAAAAATCGGTACTAAAGACATAAATAACCAAATTCCGAAACCTATTGAATTATATCTATAACCAAAATATACAGAAACAGCTATAGAAATTAGACAAATAATCGCAATTGGCAATATTATATTTAGCCAAAACAAAAGAACATTTGAAATATTCTGTTCTAATTGGTCTACAGTTTCATCTGTTGTATATTTCTCCATATCAATGTCATACCTTGCTATAAATTTTTTTCTTTCCGATTCAACTTTAAACTTCATGCAAACTTCCCCCCTTATATTTTAACAGCCTAAAACGTATTGAATGTAGACTCCCCCTAATCATTTCAACACTCTAATAATATTATTTTACCAAATAATATATGCATACACCATCTTTTTGATTCCACCCTGGGTACTAGAAAATAATCGGAAGTTAGTTTCTTTACTATTCATCCTTTCTCCAATTTTCATTCATTCCCACTTTCGATAAAGTAGATTTATTTACTGCGTAAAGTATTTCACTAAAAAATCTTTTATCTACCTTTGATGGTACTATTATATTATTTTCTTTTACAGTATCATAAACGTAGCTACCTCTCTCAACCGTACCAGCTTTGTAGAAAGTTACACCATATATAGTTACATCTTCATTTTCATATCCTACAGATACTCCACTAAAGTTTAGTTCTACTCCCATACTAAGGGTTTTATCTTCTTTATAGAAGGTATAATAGCAACCAGCATCTTGTATTGAACCTTTATACCACCCAAGGCCCGTTAGCTTTCCTAAAAGTGAAAGTCCATTTAGCATAATTCCACTAAAGCGCTCTACTCTCTTTAAGTCTCTTTCTTCTTCTGTAATAATAAATATAGCTCTATTTATTTGATCAAAAGGCTGTTTGATTTCATAATTTTCCAGTTGTTCCTTCCATAGACTTATATCCTCTTCCTTTAATTCTATTGGATGAACAAGCCCTATTATAGACCCTTCTTCTATTTCATATTCGTCTTCATCCTTTGTATTAAAGGTGCCATCCTCCATATATCTAAAGGTATCTGTTAATTTATCTTCTTTATACATTCCCCATACAAGGCCAATAGCAAATTGGTGCATAATTGGGTTTTGAACAAAGAGTTTTACAAAGGCTTCCTTCGACCATTTTCTATTTGTGGAAAGTGCCATTTCTAAACGTATTGTCTGTATATTAGCAACAGTTTTAAGTTGCTTTTTTAAAGCCTTAAATTCTAAAGAAGCTGTACTCGCTTTTTCTTCATCATCCTTTTTACTCGGAGTTGGTAGGTTTTTTATTTTTTTACCACTTTCATCATAAACCTCTAAGGTAAGCTCTGGTGTAAGCCTTACGATAAACTTTCTGTCACCATAATCAAAAACTCGCTCCCCACTTATATCAAAGCCTAAGTCTGGAACTATTCTATCTGAAAGTTCTTCCATGTCTATTCCTATTTCCTTAGCTGCAAAGTCTAGTGCTACTGCTGCTGCACTTTTTACTTGCTTAAACTTAAACTTTCTAGATATATTATCTACTATCATAAGTGCTTCATTGCTTCCATTCAAAGCTAATGCTTTTACAGCCTCACTTGCTATTGCTCCTCTTGAATTTTGTGGCCAATCCTCTATATTTTTCTTTAAGATAGAAATAACTCTATAATCTCCATGAACTGATGTAAAAGTTAATATCCATCTCTTTTTAGCTTCAGCTCCACTATTTAACCATCTTTGAAGAACTTCTAATGCAAATTCTGCTAAATCCTTATTGTTTAAAAACTCACTTGTTCTTTTACCTTCACTACTTAAGGCTATTTCACTACAAGAAGCATAGCAAACAAGCATATATTTTATTATTTCATCCTCGGCTAATTTATCACTTTCCTTAAATCTTACCTTTGGCAGTGTATCAAACTCTAACCACTTTAAAGTTGCGCCTTTATTTCCCTTTAATGAGTTTTTGCAGTGATGTAAAATGTTTAAGTCTTCATTTCCTTGAAGCTCACCTTGAACCTTAAGAATTCCTCTTAAAAGTTCTTTTATCTTTTCACTCTTTTCAACTTCTAAAACATTACTTAATGCAGCCATTACTTTTTCATTCTTATCCTTTAAAAGTATATTTACAGCACCTTCTC
Source organism: uncultured Clostridiaceae bacterium (assembly GCA_937976175.1). Classification (GTDB taxonomy): domain Bacteria; phylum Bacillota; class Clostridia; order Clostridiales; family Clostridiaceae; genus Clostridium_AD. The sequence continues at coordinate 4,606 of CALJTN010000083.1, forward strand.
TAACAGCTTGTTTTTTTGAAGTTAAACTTTTAATTACTTCTTCATGACATTCTTCATAGTCTCCCAATAATTCAACAATCTTTTCCCTTACAACCTTGGAGCCATCTCCTAGATACTCCATAAGTATCTTTGAATTCTTCTCTTTATTATATTTAAATATTATTTATAAAACAGAAGCTCTAGTATCTACATTACATGCTCCAATACTTTCTATCACTTTGTTTT
>CALJTN010000084.1 GCA_937976175.1 uncultured Clostridiaceae bacterium
TGAAGCAGTGTGTATTTGTAGTAACGTTGGAGTAGTAAACTACTGGAACAAAAGTGCAGAACAACTATATGGTATAAAAGCTGAAGATATAATTGGCCAATATATTGGGGCATTCTTTCCTAATGCTATGATTTTAAAAACTTTAAAAGATGGTAAGCGAATTGATAACATGGAACACCAGCCCGTTAAAGGGAAGTCGGTTATTTTAAGTACAGTGCCTATTTATAATGGGAAAAGAAAATTAGTTGCGGTGGTATCTACAGATAGAGATGTAACAGAAGTAGTAACCTTATCAAAGCAGTTAGAAACAGAAAAAAAGAAAGTTGAATTGTTGGAAATTGCTTATAAAAGGGAAATTGCGGCCAACTATAACTTCTCTTCAATTGTAGGAAAAAATAAAAAGATAATTGAAGCTATTGCTATGTCGCAAAAGGTAGCCCAAAGTTCTGCCAGTATATTAATTACTGGAGAAAGTGGCACAGGTAAAGAAGTATTTGCGAAAGCAATTCATGAGGCTAGTGGTAGGACAGGGAACTTCGTAGCTGTTAATTGTAGTGCAATTCCTGAGCAACTAATTGAAAGTGAGGTTTTTGGATACGTAGAAGGGGCCTTTACTGGTGCTATTCGAAAAGGAAAAATAGGGAAATTTGAATTTGCCAACAACGGTACTTTATTCCTAGATGAAATTGGAGATATGCCCATGGAAATGCAGGTAAAATTATTACGGGTTTTACAGGATGGGGTGGTATACAGATTAGGAAGCGAAAAAGGTGTTGTTACAAATACGAGAATTATAGCAGCTACAAATAGAGATTTAAAAGAATTAATGAAAGAAAAAAAATTCAGAGATGACTTATATTATAGGTTTGCTGTGGTTCAATTTGAATTGCCACCACTTAGGGAAAGAAAGGAAGACATCAAGGAATTAGCAACTCTGTTTATGAACCAAATAGCCAAAAAGGAAAATATAGATATAAATAGTATAGATGAAAGAATATATCCTCTGCTTCTTCAATGTAAATGGGAAGGGAATATTCGAGAATTAAAAAACGTAATACAGAGGATGGTGGTACTTTCTACTGAAGGAAAGATAACATTAGATAGTGTTCCGGAATATATTTTAAACAATTTAGAAGATAAGAAAGATGATATGGTGGATAATAATGACCTGGAACCTTTAAATCAAAATAAATATGATTTGGTTCGAATTATAGAGGATATAGAAAAGAAAACTATATCAGAAGTATTACTATTGGTAGAGGGAAACAAACAAAAAGCCGCGAAGATATTGAATTTAAAGAGAAGCACCTTATACTATAAATTAAATCAATATGGGCTTTTAGAAAAGGAATAACGCATATGTCAAAAAACTGACTAGTGCGTCTATTTTCTGACACGAGAAAAGTAAGGGGCAAAACCAGTAGAACGGTGATTTAGCAATTTAATTGAATAAAGTGGAAAAAATTAAGTGTCCAAAAGTGGACACTTTTTTCATTGGGAAATCTAATAGGATGTATTGGGTATACCTATAGACGAGTAGAATCAGTATTTGTAATATCTATAAGTGAGTTATAAAAAATACTTAAAAGTTGGCATGGCAATTGCTATATAGATAAGTGAAAGAATATGGAGGTGGTTTTATGCCAATGACCTATAAATTTCCTCTTAAAATGCATGTAGGTGCACCTTCTATGTCAGTTGTAAAAGAAGGACAAGTTATAAAAAGAGGGGAATGTATTGCAATACCAGAGGGCTTAGGTGCTAAAATTCATTCTAGCATTGCTGGAAAAGTATCTAAGATTACAGAAAATGAAATCTTAATTTTAGCAGATAATAACCAAAGCGCTGAGTATGTTAAAATTAAACAGTGTGAAAGAATAGAAGACACTGCTTATGAAGCAGGTATCGTTGGAGCTGGTGGGGCTGGATTCCCTACTCATATTAAATTAAAAACACAAGTGCCAGATGGATTTGTAATTGCAAATTGTGTTGAATGTGAGCCAGCATTACATCATAACATAGAAGTTTTAGAAAATAATCCACTAAGTATTATTAAGGGATTAAGATATGCTATGAAAGCGACAGGAGCACCAAAGGCTTATGTAGCGGTTAAAGCAAAAAATAAAAGCGCTATTGCAGCATTTAAAAAGGCACTTTCTGGAGCAACTGATATAGAAGTGAAAGAACTAAGGGATATATATCCAATGGGCGAAGAGAGAGCTATGATTCATGAAATATTAGGAGTGTGGCTGAGTCCTAGCCAATTACCTGTGGATGCAAAGTGTGTGGTTTTGAACGGGGAGACCTTAGTAAACCTAACAAATGCCATAGAAGAAGGAAAGCCAGTAATAGACAAAGATGTTACAATAGTTGGAAAATTAAAGGGTGGAAATGAAAGTAATGTTTTCTTACAGGTGCCTGTAGGAACTCCGGTAAAACATCTAATTGAAAATGCGGGTGGTATAGATGGGGAATATGGTGAAATCATAATTGGTGGACCCTATACAGGTAAATCTGAAGATATAGATAGTGCAGTTGTTACAAAGACTTCAGGGGGTGCAATTGTTACCATACCACTTCCGAAATATGAAGGACCTCTAGGACTCCTTGTATGTGCTTGTGGTGCAGATGAGGCAAGACTTAGAAATATTGCAGAAAAAATGCATTCAGAAGTAGTTGGAGTTACAACCTGCAAAAATGTAATACAAGTAAGAGGTTTAAACAAATGCTTAACTCCAGGAGATTGTCCAGGACAGGCAGAAGGAATTCTATACCTTAAAAAGCAAGGTGCAAAGAGAGTATTAGTATCAAATTGCAGCGACTGTTCAAATACAGTAATGTGTTGTGCTCCAAAAATGGGAATTGCAGTATACCACCACACAGATCATGTATTTAGAACAATAGATTATCCGCTGACAAGAAGATTGCCAATGGAAGATAAGTAAAAGAAATAAGGAGGTTATGTTAATGTCAATGAGTGATGAACACGCAGAACAGATTAAAAATGAAGTTGCGGTTGTATGTTGTAGAACAGAGGAAGGAACAATTCTTTCTGCAGCTAATTTAGAAGATCCAGGCATATTCCCAGATTTAGTTGATTCAGGACTTCTAACAATACCTGGAAATGCCTTAACAATAGGTCAAGTTATAGGAGCGAAGCTTACTAAGACGGTTGACTCTTTAACACCATTAACACCAGAAATAGTAGAAGGTGCTATTGCTACTACAGAAGAAAAGAAAGTAGTAGAATTAAGTGATGGTAATGAAAAGGCAGTATTGAAATGTAATAAAAAGGCAGGAGATGTTATTGCTGCGGAGGATTTAGAAAATCCAATGCACTTTGACAAATTACAAGATTCTCTACTACTTAAGTTAGATGAAACAGTTTTAAGTAGAGATGTAGTAATTGGTGCAACTTTAAAAGTAGATGCAGTTGCATTAACTCCTGTAACTCCAAATATGGTAGAAGGATTAGAGGAGGAAGTTTGTATGAAAGCTGAAACACCAGTAATGTCATCTGTTATAAATGGTGGAATATTAAAGATTAAAATAGCAGAAGGTAAGGGAATTGATATAGAGATTCCTCTTAATTCAATTGGTCAAAGTACAGTTCAAGCAGTAGAGAAAGCTAAAACAGCAACTGCTTCCATAGATATATCTAAAGAAGTTGTAAAAGAAGATAAGGCACCAGCGGTGAAACTTGAAGATAAAGTTGTAAGAAAGCTTGTTAAAAAGCACTTCAAAATAGATGAGGTTAAATTTGGACCTGAAACTAAAATTGAAGGAACAGTGCTTTATATTAGAGAAAATATATGTGAGGATGCTGTAAAAATAAGCAACCTTGTTAAAGAAATAAAAATTGATATTATTACACCAGATAAGTACAACACATATAGCGAAACTATTATGGATGTTCAGCCAATTGCTACAAAAGAAGGAGACCATAAATTAGGACAAGGGGTAACAAGAGTATTAGATGGTGTTATCGTTATGGTTACTGGAATAGATGAGGATGGCGTTCAAATTGGAGAGTTCGGTTCTTCAGAAGGTATTTTAGAAGAAAATATTATGTGGGGAAGACCTGGAGCGCCAGATAAAGGCGAAATCTTCATTAAGACACAGGTTATGATTTTAGCAGGAACAAACATGGAAAGACCAGGTCCTTTTGCTGCACATAGAGCAACAGATATGATCACACAAGAAATTAGAGAAGCGCTAAAGAAGTTAGATGAAAGCTTAGTAGTAAATAGTGAAGAATTTGTTCAATACAGAAGAACGGGTAGAAAGAAAATAGTAGTAGTAAAAGAAATTATGGGTCAAGGAGCAATGCATGACAACCTAATTCTTCCAGTAGAGCCCGTTGGCGTACTTGGTGGAAAACCAAACGTTGATCTTGGAAATTTACCAGTTGTACTTTCTCCGCTAGAAGTACTAGATGGTGGAATTCATGCATTAACTTGTATAGGACCAGCATCTAAAGAGTGTTCAAGACATTACTTCCGAGAGCCACTAGTTATAGAGGCAATGAATGATCCAGAAGTTGATTTTTGCGGAGTTATATTTGTGGGAAGTCCACAAATCAATAGTGAGAAGTTTTATGTATCTGAAAGACTTGGAATGACAGTAGAGACAATGGATGTTTCAGGCGCAATTGTTACAACTGAAGGGTTTGGAAATAACCATATCGATTTTGCTAGCCACATTGAGCAAATTGGTATGCGTGGAATCGGTGTTGTAGGAATGTCTTTCTGTGGAGTACAAGGTGCTTTAGTTGTTGGTAATAAGTATACTAAGTACATGGTTGATAACAATAAATCAGAAGCAGGAATTGAAAATGAAGTTTTATCTTGTAATACACTTTGCAAGGAAGATGCAATAAGAGCGCTTGCAATGCTTAAGGCTGCAATCGCAGGAGAAGAAATAGGAGCAGCAGAAAGAAAATGGAATCCAAATGTAAAAGAAAACAATCTTGAAGCTGTTGAAAAGGCATATGCAGTTTCTATTGAAAGAGTAGAAAATGAAAATTCAATTCCAGTAAGTCAAAAAAGATTAGAAAAATACTCAACAAAATAAGGAGATACAATGAAATACGCAGATAAGATAATAGAAATGTATGGAGTTATAGTAGAAGTACATGATGGCAGTGTTTCAATTGATCTAAAAGGAAGACTAGGCTTCATGAAGATACCAAGGAGAATGCTGATTACAGATTATGATTTGAAGGTAGGTCAAGAAGTAGGGTTTAGAATGAGTTTTATTGAGGTTCTTTCAGAAGAACCCAATGAAAAATATGTTAGTAATATAGAGATAAGAGATAGAAAGGAAGGGAAAGTATAATGAGTATAACATCTGTTAAAGGGTTACAATCAGAAATATTTGTACCAATTACACCACCGCCAGTTTGGACGCCGGTAACAAAACCATTAAATGAAATGAAAATTGCTTTTGCAACTGCTGCAGGGGTACATTTAAAATCAGACAAGAGATTTAATTTAGCAGGAGACTTTACTTTTAGAGCAGTACCAGGAGATGTAGATTCAAATGAATTAATGGTATCTCATGGTGGATATGACAATGGAGACGTAAACCAAGATATAAACTGTATGTTTCCAATTGATAGATTAAGAGAAATTGCAGCAGAAGGATTTATAAAAGAAGTTGCTCCTATGCATTTTGGATTCATGGGCGGCGGCGGAAACCAAGATAAGTTTACAAACGAAACTGGTCCTGCTATTGCAAGGTTACTAAAAGAAGAAGGGGTTGACGCAGTAGTCTTAACCGCTGGCTGAGGAACTTGTCACCGTTCTGCTGTACTTGTACAGAGAGCGATTGAGGAATCGGGGATTCCTACGATAGTTATTGCAGCATTACCACCAGTAGTTAGACAAAGTGGAACACCAAGAGCGGTTGCACCACTTGTGCCAATGGGAGCAAATGCTGGAGCACCAAATGATAAAGATATGCAAACAAACATATTAAAGGATACTTTGAGACAGCTTATAGCAATTGAGTCAGCTGGAAAAATTGTTCCACTGCCTTATGAGTACGCTGCAAAAGTTTAATTACATTTCAATAATACAAGTAATAATTTAATAATAATTTAGGAATGTCTTGAAATTTTAATTTTGAGACATTCCTATATAAAAAAGTAGGTTATGGTGAGCTATATGGAAAATGAAATTGAAATGCGAAAGTTAGTAATCAAAACCTTCCATATTGAAAAGGTGGATTTTGGTAAAAGGACCTTTATTGAAAATAGAACACTGTATTTAAGAGAAAACATAAAGATGGATTTAATACAAGAAGCTGTGGATATTATAAAAAGTATTGATGTGAAAATAATAACTTCAAAGGAACATGATTTATTTGTGAATAGTATTATGGACTTTTCACCAGTTGCAACAAAAGTACTGGGGAGAATTGGTGAGGGAATAACACATACTCTTACCGGAGTCTATATTATGCTTACGGGAATAGATGAAATGGGAATTCAGGTTGCTGAATTTGGGTCCTCAGAAGGAATTTTAACTGAGCAAGTAGTATTTGGACGTGCGGGCACTCCAAATAAAACAGATATAATAATTCATGTAGATGTAATATTAAAAGATGGCATGGGTGCTATAAGGATAGGGCCTACAGCTGCACATAGGGCTTGTGATAGATTGGTTCAAGAGATACGAGAATATTTGAAGAAGATGAATGGAAGAACTTACGATGAGAAGTTTGAATATTTCGACAAAATTAAACCTGGCAAGAAGAAGGTAGTTATTGTGAAACAGGTAGCTGGACAAGGCGCAATGTATGATACACAGTTATTAGGAAAAGAGCCGGGTGGCTTTGAAAGTGGTAGATCTATTATAGACTTAGGTAATGCACCAATAATACTAAGTCCAAATGAATATAGAGATGGTGCTTTGAGGGCTATGCATTAATTGGCACCTCCGGTGTAATTAATTGTCACCTTTGGTGTCGTTAAACTATATAAGTGTGCATAATCCGTATGAGGAGGAATACTATGGGAGTTGGACCATCTACAAAAGAAACAACCTTACATCATTTTAGAGATCCATTGTTGGATGTTATATCTAAGGATTCAGATATTGATTTGTTAGGTATAATTATTGTTGGAACACCTCAATCTAATGAAGATAAGTTATTTGTTGGACAAAGAGTAGCTGCATGGACGGAAGCCATGAGAGCTGATGGGGTTATCATATCTGTAGACGGTTGGGGCAATAGCCATGTAGACTATGCTAATACTATTGAAGAAATTGGAAAACGAAATATACCGGTAGTAGGTCTTAGCTTTGTGGGAACACAAGCGCAGTTTGTGGTTACCAATAAATATATGGATACAATTGTTGATTTCAACAAATCAGTAGAGGGAATTGAAACAGAGGTAGTAGGAGAAAACACAGTTTGTGAGTTAGATGCTAAAAAAGCAGTAGCCCTTTTAAAACTTAAAATAAATAGAAAGATGAGGGGATAAACAATGAAAGCAATGAGAATGATTAATGCAGTAGATTCACATACCATGGGAGAACCCACAAGAATTATAACTGGTGGTGTCCCGGTAATTCCGGGAAATACTATGGCGGAGAAAAAAGAATACCTAGAAAAACACTTAGATCATTTAAGAACAGCAATTATGCTTGAGCCAAGAGGGCATAATGATATGTTCGGTTCAATTATTACTTCACCAACAATGGATGAAGCTGATTTAGGAATTATCTTTATGGATGGTGGCGGATATTTAAATATGTGTGGACATGGTTCTATTGGAGCTGCAACAGTAGCGGTAGAAACTGGAATGATCCCTATGGTACAACCCTACACAAACCTAACTTTAGAAGCGCCGGCAGGTTTGGTTAAAGCAAAAGTAAAAGTAGAAAATGAAAGAGTAAAGGAAGTTTCTATTGTTAATGTTCCTTCTTTTCTTTATAAGGAAGATGTAGAAGTGGATGTTCCTGAATTAGGAAAAATAACTTTTGATATTTCTTTTGGAGGAAGCTTCTTTGCACTTGTTAAATCTTCTGATTTAGGTATCGATATCTGTCCTCAGAATGCACAAAAGTTATGTGAAGCAGGTATGAAAATTTTACATGCAATCAATGCATCTGTTTCAGTACAACATCCTTTACTTCCGCATATAAAGAGCGTAGATTTAGTTGAAATATATGGACCTGCAAAAAATCCGAAGGCTACACTTCAAAACGTAGTAGTATTTGGACAAGGGCAAGTAGATAGATCTCCTTGTGGAACAGGAACAAGTGCTAAAATTGCGTACTTGTATGAAAAGGGACATTTAAAACAGGGTGAAGAGTTCATATATGAAAGTATTGTTGGAACTATGTTTAAAGGTAAAGTACTTACAGAAGTGCAAGTTGGTGAATTTAAAGGCGTCATTCCAGAGATAACAGGAAGTGCATATATTACTGGATTTAATCAATTTGTCATTGATGAAGAAGATCCTTTAAAGTATGGATTCAAGCTGTAAGCTATAGTTGATATTAGGTAGAAAAAGTTTCAAATAATAAAACTGCGAATAAATGGAATATTCTGTTAAGTGAATATTTTGTAGACACTTTCATTATAATGTAGTAAAATGAAGGTATATAATTTGCAGAAATATGTGATTTTTTTAACTAACTTGTTTAAATTTAAATAAGTGAAAAGATACTTTAAAGTACAATTAACATGTACTATTTAAAAGACTTTAAGTAGTACATGCTTAATAATATATTAATTACACAAGGGGGAATAGAAATGTTAACAACGGTATTATCAGCACTAGGTCTTTTAACTCTTTATTTTACAATAGTTTTCTTCAAGGATTATATGCTAGCGCACAAAGAAGGTAGACTTGAAAAACCAAGTTTCTTAGCAACAGGAGCTGTAGGTTTTACAACAAATTTCTTTGATACACTAGGAATTGGTAGTTTTGCACCTACAACTGCACTATTAAAACAATTTAAACTTACTAATGATAGAACGATACCAGGGACATTAAATGTATCTTGCACAATTCCCGTAGTATTAGAAGCATTTATATTTATTACAGTTATAAAAGTAGATCCAATGACACTTGTTACTATGCTTGCAGCAGCAACAATAGGCGCAATTATTGGATCAGGATTTGTTGCTAAACTTGATGTTAAGAAAATTCAATTAGCTATGGGAGTAGCATTACTAGTTGTAGCGTTTATTATGATAGCGCAACAATTAAAAATGTTCCCTGCTGGTGGAGATGCAACTGGTCTTACTGGAGCAAAATTAATAATTGCTATTGTAGCTAACTTTATACTTGGTGCATTAATGACACTTGGAATAGGACTTTATGCTCCATGTATGGCACTTGTATTTGCACTTGGATTAAGCCCAGCAGTTGCCTTCCCAATTATGATGGGTTCTTGTGCATTCTTAATGCCAGCAGCTTCTGTTAAATTTGTTAAAGAAGGAGCTTATGATAGAAAAGCTTCTATGGCAATAACTGTATTTGGAGTGATAGGAGTACTTATCGCAGCATATATCGTTAAGTCATTACCACTTGACATATTAAAATGGCTTGTTATAGCGGTTATTATTTATACATCCGCTACTATGTTTAAATCTTATGGAAAATCAGCTGAAATAGCAGCGTAAAATTTAACAAAAAATATTACTAAAATAAAAAACACACTTTGAAGAATATTCTTTAAAGTGTGTTTTTTATTTATATGGTTAGATGGGAAATAAGTTTAATCAAAAAATAAAAATTAAAAACATATTAATAGCTATTTTGTAAACGTTATTTTAATAGTATAATGATAACTAGTTCTTACTAATTGGGAAAGTAAAGTAAGGAAATTACAAAAATAAACATATTCTTATAAGGGGGCTAGGGGAAGAATGATATACTATGTTGCCATATTTTTAGCTAAGATTTTAGAGGTGTCTCTAATGACTGTACGTACGGTATTGATTACAAGAGGTGAAAAGGTATATGGATCAGTTATAGGTTTTATAGAGGTTGTTATTTGGTTATATGTTGTAGGTGCTGTGTTGGTAGGTATAAAAGATGACCCAATAAGAATGATAGTATATGCTTTTGGATTTGCTTGTGGGAACTACTTAGGCTCTTTCTTAGAAGAAAAACTGGCCCTTGGAGTTTTAACAATTAATATAATTGCATCAAAAGAAAACGGAGAAAAAATTGCAGCTATATTAAGAGAAAAAAACATAGGCGTTACAGGTATTGCTGCAGAGGGAATTACTGAAATAAGAAAAATGCTTATAATTCATGCCAAAAGAAAGAGAAAAAATGAAATTATTAAATTAATTGAAGGCTCAGATATAAAGTGTGTTATTTCAATTAATGATACTAGAACCGTATATGGTGGGTATGGAATTAGAAAATAGATGGAATACATATTTAATTAAAAAAATAATTTAAATTATTAATAAAAATAACTTGCTTTCTGCAATAAACTAAGATATAATGAAAATGACTTAAATGAATAGTAAATAATGTAGCACAGATATATTTCAATTAGTACTTTTTAAAAATAGTATTTTAATATCGAAATTTTATTGGTGAATTATTACAAAGGGTTTAAGAAAAATAAAATTTCGGAGGTACACATTATGAATGGTACAGTTAAATGGTTTAATGGAGAAAAAGGATTTGGATTTATTACAGGAGAAGACGGAGTAGATGTTTTCGCACATTTCTCTCAAATTAATTCAGATGGTTACAAATCACTTGAAGAAGGTCAAAAAGTTTCTTATAGCGTAGTTAAAGGACCAAAAGGCCCTCAAGCAGAAAATATCACTGTAATAGCATAATAAGAATCTTACCATTAAATAGTATAACTATTTAATGGTTTTTTTTTATTGTTTAAAAATAGCTTCTGGAAATGGCTGCGTATAATAGTTCAGGTAAAATCATAGATTATATGTATGATTAAGTTAGCAGAATAATAGATTATTAAGTTCTCATATTATTTAATTATCATAATATATAAGTATATGTTTATTTAAGTTATATATAAATATATATATATTATGATAGTTGATTTGAGGAGTGGAGGTCTATGTATGATTACAGTGAGAAAAAAAAGATCGCAGTGGAAAGAGCTACGGAGTTAAAAGATAAAATAAAAGACTATATAATAGTAAAAGATAATATTCCCAGAGGGTTGTCTCCTACTTTTGAGAAAAAAATAGAAGATAAGAAAAGTAGAATATTAGAATTATTCAATGCCACTGAAGAGAATTGGAAGGACTGGAAATGGCAGATAAGAAACAAAATAAGTGATGTAAGTATACTGTCTAAAATAGTAAAATTAAGTGAAGCGGAAACAGAGAACATAATAAGCATTCAGCAAAAATATAGATGGGGAATATCACCATACTATGTTTCTTTAATTGATGAGGATAGGTTAAATCCAGTAAGACTTCAATGTGTTCCTACACTTTTAGAGTTAAATGAGGAAGGCTCTGCAGACCCTATGGCTGAAGAGTACACGAACCCAGCGGGCACTATAACTAGAAGATATCCTGATAGAGTAATAATTAATGTAACCAATGTATGTTCATCTTTCTGTAGACACTGTCAAAGAAGAAGAAATATAGGAACAGTAGATAGGCATAAGTGTAAAGAAGCACTAGTAGAATCCATTGAGTACATCAAAATGAATGCAGAAATTCGAGATGTTTTAATTACCGGTGGAGATGCCCTAATGCTTTCAGATGAAATGCTAGACTGGCTACTAGGGGAACTGCACAACATAAAGACCTTAGACTATGTTAGAATTGGAACTAGAGTATTAGCAACAATGCCTCAAAGAATTACGCAAAATCTATTAAATATACTTAAAAAGTACCCGCCTTTGTATATTAATACCCAGTTTAACCATCCCCTTGAAATAACAAGAGAGTCAAAGGAAGCCTGTGATAAATTAGTTAATATAGGCATACCACTGGGAAATCAAGCTGTATTATTAAATGGAATAAATAATGATAAATATGTAATGAGACTTTTAAACCAGGAACTTTTAAAATGTAGAATTAAGCCTTATTATATATTCCATGCAAAGCATGTGGTAGGAACTACTCATTTCAATACTTCTGTAGATGATGGAATTGAAATAATGGAATACTTAAGGGGATTTACTTCTGGAATGGCTATACCTGCTTATATTGTTAATGCTCCAAATGGTAATGGAAAAACGCCGATTTTGCCTCAGTATATTATATCCAGAGGAAAAGGGTATATTAAGATAAGAACTTGGGAGGGGAAAGTCTTCGATTATCCAAATTTCCCAACAGAAAAATTTGAAGAATTATTAAAGCAATAAGATAAGGGGTAAACTGTACCCTGTAAGATAGACACAGAAAAGAGGATGTGTTTACCTTACGGGGTACAGTTTACTTTATAATTATCTAAAAGTCACATAGATATTTAGAATATTCAAGAGGGCTCTGAAAAGCTTTTTTTACAGTATCTTCATCATAGGACAAATACACAGTATCCTTACCAGGCTTTGCATTGCATTCTATAAACCAAATATTTTTATTATTATCTATTGCAAAATCAATACCAACTTCTCCAAAGGTTCCATATAAGTCTTCAATACACTTATAGGTAGTAAGCAGAAATTCATTTACCCTAGCTTTTAGAATGTTGATTTCATCCTCAGAGTAGTTGTAGAATTTTCTAAAGAAATTTTCAAAGATAAATACCGCTGACCCAGACCTTGTGCTTGTAATTGGAGCTCCTGGATTCCCAACTCTAACAGGGCAAGCTGTAATACCTAAATTACCACTGCCATCTCGTTGGACAGTAGCTCTCATATCTACATTGCCATTATTAATCTTAAGAACGTCAATAGCGCTCTGGATAATTGCTTTTTTGTTTTTGTAAAGTTCATTGAGCTTTTCAATTAATTGGTTAAGGGAGTCAAATCCATACTTGTAAAACTCTTTTTTGAAATAACTAAGCTCAAAGTTTCCATTAGGGTATTTGCGAACTCTAGTAACACCTAAACCTCTATTACCAATTCTGTCCTTTATATAAAGAATAGGATACTTATCAAACATTAAAATTAAATCATTGGTATTTTTGTAAGGTATAGTCTCAGGCAAATATTGACTCACTTCTTCATATCTTACAAGCTTATTGTGTACATCTAATTTATCAAAAAAATATTGTGGATTAAATCCTTTGACATTTTCGTTACTTTCAATACTTTGTCTAACATAATCCGTAGCTGTCTTCTGACTTTTTAAGATTCCACCACCTCTATCATATAAAATATCAGGAAGGGGAAATAATCTCTTTTCAAAGCGCTTACTAATATAGTTATAGAAGGTACCTAAAATCATTTCATCTTCGTTATTATAGTCATCCACAGAAAAAAAGTATATTATTGTACCTGCATCCTTATTTGCAAGGCATAAATTCTTGAGTTTATTTCCAGGCCTCTGCTCGCTTGCTATACGTACACTAGTACTATCAGTAAAGGTACCTATTAATGGACCTAAACATAGAACATTTTCTTTTATAAGCAGGTTGGTAGTTAAATCAGAATGTAATGAAAGTTTAGAGGCGATGTTTTCAGAAACTATCATATTATTTTCTGTATTATTAAAAGAACAATTTACCTCTAGTATTAACACTCCTAGTTTCAATCTTATAATGGAATCCTTATTTAAAAGCTTATAGATTTCATTGGGAATAGATAATGTATAATCATTTTCATCTTCTTCAGATATTTTTATTATAATAGGGATTGACCTTAATGACATAAATCATACCACCTTTTATTTTAAGCATAATATTCACTTTCTAACATTGACATTATAACATAGGACAGATATCTATAATTTTCTCTAACACAATCGCGTACAATACCCTCCTCAAATAATCCCTCAGACTTACACAAGGCTATAGAATTTGGATTATGTGTCCATATTTCTAGGCGAATCCTATGTGCTCTAAATTTTTCAAAAGCAAGTTGTTTAGACAATATTAAAGCCTCTCTTCCAAAGCCTTTTCCTTTTTCAGTTATAACCAATTGCCTAAAGTCTATATTCTTACAATCACTTTCAATACCTGAAAGTATTGTATATCCTACTGGTCTAAAATCAGGATATGCCTCAATCATTAAGTACATAAAATCTGTATCTTTAATTGATTCTAAATGCATATCTCTACTCCAGTCAGGAATATATTCTTTGTTTTCTGGTTTTTCCTGCTCGGTCATTATAAAATCTAAGTCTTCCTCATTAATTTTTCTTAAACGTATTCTATTATTATTTAGGACTATCTCACTCATATTTTATTACCAACTCCTAATGACAATTATTTTATATTCTTTGCTAGATATTTAGCATATTTAAATATAGATAAAGCCTGTGGTGCTATTCCTTCCATATCATCAAAACCTGGTATTCGTGATTTATCTGGTTTAGCATTACCTTCTATAAACCAAAGCTTTCCAGTGTCATCTAAGGCCATATCTATGCCTATCTCACCGTGTGGACCAAAAGATTTTTCTATAAAAGTAGCTATTTTTTCAATGCTAGTTATGATAGTTTCTTCTGAAGGGAAATCTATATTTTTATGCATAGCTTTTAGTTTTGGATATATATCTTTAAAGTGCTCCTGCATACCTCCAACACAAAAATTTGTAATTTTTGAGTTTCCTGCTGAGTAAATTCCATAGGACCTTGAAGGTTCCCATTTGCCATCTTCATTTTTAACAATATCAATACGAAAATCAATATTATGGCCATTATATTTTACAAGTCTAATTCCTTGTTGGACTATAAAACTTTGACGGCCAGAGGTTTTCTTTTCGTTAATAAAATCTTCTATATATCTTTTTAATTCTAAAATATCCTTTGCATAAATTAACTTTAGTTCATTATGAAAAAAATCTACTCGGTATACATTATCACTTTTCTCAATAGACAATACTTCCTGACCGCGGCTACCATAGGAGGATTTTAGAAATATAAAGTGGTATTTATCTAGCATAGATAAAATGTCATCAAAGGTATTATAAAAAATTGTATAAGGTAAATAGCTTTTTATTTCAGGGAATTTTGAAAGATTTTTATATAGAGGCCATTTACCTAAACTGCCAATGGGATTTATGAAACGTATTTTAGAATTAATTTTAAACTCTTCTCTAATTTCTTTAGCTAATTCTTTTTCATCTTTTTCTAAATATGCTGCTCTATCGTAAATAATATCTGGAACAGGGAAAAAATCATACTTCCACTCATTAAGGTTTTTGATAAAGGTGTAAGCCTTAATTTTTTTATTTTCAAAGTCAACATTGTCCGCGCAGAAGCAATAGCCAAGGCAATTAGAAAAAGGTGATGCTTCTTGTATGTGTTCTATTAAAGTTATAGCTGGTTTTCCTGATCTGCAGGAATTAAAAACATGTTTAGTAACGAACATACCAACAACAGGCCCTAAGAAAACATCATTATCCTTTTTCCATATATTTAAAGTAATATTTTCATAAAGCAGTATATGATTTAATATGTCTTCTGATATATATATTGAATCACTATTTTGCAGGTGGGGTTTAATATTACATACAGCAGTAAGTTGTCCTAAGTGAAGTTTATAGGATATAGCTTCACTCATTTTTAAATCATCATAAATTTTTTTATCAATTAAGCAAACGCCTGTTATATTATCTTGTAGTTTATGAATAAGAACTTTCATAATAAATACCTCCGCACAGGAAATTGTATAGTTTATTTACATTTAGCTAGAAACTTAGCATATTTAAAAGGGTATAAGGCTTGGGGATAAACTAGCTCTGAATTAAAATAATGAATTTTATAATTTATAGCTTGCTTTTGCTTGATTTCAATAATTGAGTCAACAAATTTATTTCCATATAGGTCGCAAAAGCTTTCATCAATATCCTTATCTGACTTAGCATTAGCTTCTAATATCCATATATCGCCATTCATATCAATTGCTACATCCAGTCCTAATTCACCAAATAACCCAAATTCACGCTCTATATAACCTGCAATTTTAAAAGATACTTCTGTAAGTTTGTTTTTATCTGGAATCTTAGTTGTATCATTCGAATCACATAACACAGGATATGCTTTTTCATATATTAACGATACACCGCCTGCAGATGTATTTGTTATATTTATATCTTTCTTAGCAATTCTGCATTGAATATATGAAGATTCCCAAGTTCCCTTTTCATTTTTTTGAAGAAGTATTCGAAGATCGAACTTGCAATCTTCATATTTTAACAATCGTACACCTTGTTGAATTATAAAATTTTCATCTTCAAAAAATTCATCAATTATAAGCTGTAACTCATCAAAATTATTTAAAATTAATTCTTTTAGTTTTTCCTCATAGCTATCATAGTAATTAAGCTTGATACCCTTATGAAGTTGTTCAATAGAGATTACCTCTTCACCTTTACTGCCATGAAAAGACTTTAGAAAAACTAGGTTATATTTACTAAGCATTAAACTTATATCATCTTTTCTAGTATATATTATTGTTTCAGGAAGATACTGTTTGATACTTTTATATTTCAATAATTTCTCATATAACTCCCACTTTCCTAAACCGTTTTTATTATTGATAAACTTTATACTAGGAAGTTTTCGAAGTTCATTTCTAATTTTTTTACCTATAGGTTTTAGTTCATCTGATAGAAATATACCTGCATCATATATAATATCTGGCATTGGAAACAAAAAAGATTGCCACTTATTAAGAGAAGGTGAGAAAGTAATGCCTTTAACTGTTTCTTCTTCAAAGTTTATGTTTTCATCTGAAAAATAATAACAAAGGCAGCCTTCCAATATGCTTGCTTTTATATGCTGAGTTTCATAAAAGCAATCCTTATTCCCAAGTAATCTTAATATGGTTCTTGCTGTTTCAAATACACCAATTACAGGTCCAAGATAAATATCTTTATTGATTCTCCAAATATTTAGGGTTAAATCATCAAATGGAATTAATTTGTTATAAGTAGACTCTTGCAGAAAAATAGAAGCATCAGAATTTTCATAGGGATTTATAAAAATAAGTTCGCTTAAACAGCCTAAGTGAAGTTCATACATAGTTTCTTTAGAAAGCTTTAAATCTTCAAATATTTTATCAGAAATAAAACAAGTGCTCTTATAGTAAGGGCCAGTCAATTTTTTTATTGATACATCCATAAATTTCACCTCAAAGGGAGTAGTTTTATTATAGGTAATATATACCCTACTACTATGCTATTCGCTAGATTAACAGTGGTGATTGAAACTCTTTTATAATAAATAAATTATTATTAAACTATTTCAAGAACCATACATTCTTATAAAACATATATTAAAATGTACTTAAAAGATTTATGGTAATGAGCACAGGTGGGGGTGAGTTGTGTGCATAATAAAGTAAAAATTACTTTTCTTAGACGGAAAGAGGAGCTAACCTGCTATTTGACAAATGGACATTTAGAGAAATATGGTTTGAATAAAAAAGCTGATACTGTGATATTAAAATTTGGCTGTATGCAGGTCTGTTTAAAAATATTAGTATTAAATAATGGAGATATTGACATTAATAGATTTTGTGTTTCGGGGGATTTAGAAAGTTATTTGTATGTTGAAGACGGCACGTTGTTACAAATAAAAAATAATTCTGATAGTGAACTAGAGATAGGCCCTCTCATAGGTGTTTTTATTAATGCAGAGAAAATGGAAAATTTGCTTAATGGAAAAGGGGTTACTGCTTATACGCAGTTTCACAATACCTGCAAAAGATTAAATGGTTTATGTTGTTTATTTTCAATAGAGAGTATTGACTGGGAAAGAAAGCTTATAAAAGGGCTTATAAGAAAAGATTCAGGGTGGCTTGAACATACCTTTCCTCTCCCAAGGGTTATTTATGATCGCAATGTTGAGAATAATTGCCGTGTTGAAAGTACAGAGCTTAGAGTAAGACTAAAGGATATATGTAAGATTCTTAATGCTATGCCTAAGCTTGCAAAGTTGGAGACAATAAAAGCTCTTGAAAAAAACGCCCAGCTGATTCCTATCATTCCAAAAACAATTCAATACAAAAACTGCAAGAATTTAGAAGATAGTTTGAGTGTTTATTCAGGTGTTTATTTAAAGCCAGATGCTTTAAGTAAGGGTAAGGGTATTTTTAGAATTAGTAGAACTGAGGATAGCAGTTACAAGGTTGAGTACAGAACTACAGAAGAAAATCATATTGGAACTTTAAAAAATATCAATGATATAGAAGGATTAATGGAGCAGCACTCAGCTAAGGGCAATGGCTATATAATACAACAAGAGATTTCTAAGGCCATCTTTAGGGAGAACCCATTTGATTTTAGGGCATTGTTCCAAAAGGATTTTGAGGGAGTCTGGCAACTTAGTGGTGTAGCAGGACGTATAGCTGGAACAGGTAGCATAATAACAAGTCCTAGAAGCGGTGGCTCGGTTGAAGACCTAGAAATTATACTAAAGGAAGTTTTTAATGAAGATTTTTCAACAGAAAATGGTCTTTACCAAAATATTATTTACTTTGGAAGAGAAATTTGTTTAACATTAGAAAAAGAATTTGGAGTCTGTGCTGAGTTAGGCTTAGATTTAGCTATTGATGTTAATGGTAATATATGGGTTATTGAAGTGAATGGAAAACCTTTAAAAGTAAGCTTGAAACGTTTAGGGAATCCCGAAATAGTCTATAGGTGTAATAGACGTCCCATTGAATATGCAGTAAAACTAGCAGGTTTTCTTTCAAGAGATACAAATGGGTAATAAGAATATATTAAGCATCAGTACCTATAAGTTACACCAGTTTTCTTTAGATATTGAAGACTTAATATACTGTTTGACAGCAGATTTTTTTCTTGCAAAGGGAGGAAAGGTTCCATTTGTTAGTGCACTTTATTATATACTATTAAAAAATATGAATTGTCAAATAAGTGAGCAGAATTTTATTAATATAAGGAATAAAAAAAGAAAAGAGGCGAAAGTGATTATGAGTGATTATGATCAACAAATTATTAATGAAGACAACTATCAGTACGGAAAAAAACATTATTTTGATAAATCAGGCATGAATATAGAAGAGAGCGAAGTAGAAAGACTTGAGTCTGGCTGTAAAAAAATAATTAAAACTTGTTGTCGTCTTCAAATACCAAGAGGGTTTAAGCTTGCTGACTGTTCACCAGGTATGTGTTTTAATTTATCAAGCTTATCTTGTATTAAAAATCCAATAGTACAGAAGGTAACGGTGACTAATTGCGAGTGTAAGCATAAGTTGCAGTGTGAGGTGGTAGCAGGTTATGAGATAAGGGCAGTAGGAGATGTTAATTTTTCTGTAAGCTTACCTATTTATCCAGTGGAAGGTTTTTGTTTTCCAACTAATTCTCATATTAGCTGCACCTCAACAGCTCCTGTAAATAAAGTGATATCTTACACTTGTTGCCCAAAGCCGTGTCCATGTAATGTACCCTGTGTGGATTGGACGTATGCTTATTTTTGTGCAACAATTGAGGAAGATTGCTGTGGACCATATATTGAAGTCGAATTAGGAGTAGTATTAGAATATACAGGCGCTTGTGATTGTGACGAAGAGTAGGAATATGGTTTTTAGAATATATCTTGAAATCAATACAGCCAGTATCAATATTGATACTGGCTTAAAAATAGTTTTTATGGATTCTAAAGATTATCTTTTTTAATTTTCCTATAAAGTAAAGAAAATATCAAGATTCCAATTATAGATACTATAAGGCATTCTTTGTAATATATAATAACAAAGCTATTCTTAAAAGTATATTTTACAATCTCCTTAGAGGCTACATCATAACATCTTTCTATAGCATCTAAACTTATATGCTCAAAAGTATCTCTTGGCGTGTGTATACGCGACATATCATTGTCACAGAAAGTTATAGCATCGATGTTTTGCTTTCTAAAGCCTTCATGATCACTAGCATCTTCAAAAAGGTAATTAAAAAATATTTTCTCTGTTTTACAAGTGCTTGAAACCGATGCAATAAAGGGCGTTTTATCTGTGTCTTTTTTACCACCCATAATGCATAGTGGAACACCATTATCACTTCCAATCATGTCAAAATTAAATACTTTACTATCCTTTATATCCTCTTTATATTCTTTAATAAATGCATTTGAACCAAGGCAACCAAATTCTTCTGCATTAAAGCCTAAGAAAAGAATACTTCTATTGGGTTTTCCAAGTGAAGCTAAGTACTTACTCATTTCTAACATGAAGGAAAGGCCTGAGGCATTATCTAAAGCACCACTATATATAGTGCCATTTAAGTCTGTGCCTATATGGTCAAAGTGTGCGGAAACAATTATTGGTGGAGCAGAGGCATTCTTGCCTTCTAAGTAGCCCATGACATTATTTACACTAGTTTCAGCTACTTCAAAGGGAATAAAACAATCAACGATAAAGTCTCTATTTAATAAATTTTTAAGTGATGTAAGAGTTTCCTTGGTAACCATAATATACATATTACAATTAGAATTATGCATAAAGGAGCTTCTAAAGGATAAATCATTTCCGGGAGGAACAAATAACATGAAGGGGCCGTTACTTGTATTAATTTGAAGATAATCATCTCTTAGTGCTTTAATATTAGTTTTACCAAAGGTTAAATTGTTATTTTTGAAGTTCAACATATCTTCTTTAAAATCCTTACCATAAATAAATTCTTCTATAACGGAACCTTCTCTGTTTGATACCTTTAAATATGGAGTACTTTTAATCTTCCTGGGGTACAATACTTTAAAGTTTTGAAATTCCTTACCTTTATAAGGCTTTAATCCGTTATTTTTGAATTCAATGTTGATATAAGTAGCCACCTGTGCATTTTCTAGAGTGCCAGGCAATCTGCCTTTAAATTGATTTGAAGAGATATACTTTATATTTTGGTATACATTTGTAGGATTGAATCTATATAGGGTATAATATATATGTGAACTATAAAAAAACAATAAAAGACAAAGGATTAAAAAACAAGAACATATAAACTTTTTCATATACTTCTCCTAAAATTTCTATCTTTTATATAGATATGAGCATAGGATTTAGGGTATGATTAAATATGTTAATTTTGGTTGATTAAATTATGGAAGGAGGATTGGCTATTTGGGCATGCTAACTTACTATTTATTTGAATGCGCCCTGTAGAAATAGCTAAGAAATATGGGTAATATAGAGAGCAGATTAATTAAAGAATTTGAAATAACTAAAGAACAAGCGAGAAATGTAATTGAATTATTAGATGAAGGGAATACAGTTCCTTTTATAGCTAGATATAGAAAAGAGAGAACTGGGGGACTTGATGACATTATACTTAGGAACTTCACAGAGAGACTTATATATCTTAGAAATTTAGAAGAAAGAAAAGCAGATGTAATACGTCTTATTGGGGAACAGGAAAAGCTAACGGAAGAAATCCAGCAGTCAATAAATAAATGTGAGACTTTAACGGAAATAGAGGATATATATAGACCTTTTAAGCCTAAAAAAAGAACAAGAGCTACTATTGCAATAGAAAAGGGGCTAAAACCTCTTGCAGAAGTTATTTTTAGTGGTGAATTTAAAGGTGATATAAATGAATATGCTGAAAAGTTTATAAGTAAAGAAAAAGAAGTGAATAGTGCACTAGAAGCACTTCAAGGCGCTGGTGACATTATCAGTGAAATGATTTCAGATGAAGCTGATTATAGAAAGTGGATCAGAGCACTAGTGCATAATCAAGGAATTGTAGAAACTAAGGGTGGTAGCGAAGAAAGTACTCCCTACGAAATGTACTATGAGTATAAAGAAGGGGTTAGGTCTATTCCACCACATAGAATTCTCGCTATAAATAGAGGTGAAAACAGCAAGGTGCTTTCTGTGAAAGTTACAGCTGATAATGATAAGATTATTCAGTACTTAAGAAATAGATGTTTAAAGGGAAATAATGAAACAGATAAATATATAGAACAAAGTATAGTTGACTCTGTAAAAAGACTTATATTCCCATCCATTGAAAGAGAAATAAGATCTGAACTAACGGAAAAGGGTGAAATGGGAGCCATCGAGATATTTAAAGCGAATTTAAAGGCTCTCTTAATGCAGTCACCTATAAAAGGTAAGGTTGTGCTTGGATTTGACCCTGCATTTAGAACAGGTTGTAAAATAGCAGTACTAGATGACACAGGGAAGCTTTTAGATACGGATACGGTATATGCTACTGCGGGAAGTAAGGATACAATGGAAAAATCTATAGGCATTATTAAAGATTTAGTCATTAAGCATAACGTAGAAGTAATATCCTTAGGCAATGGAACTGCTAGTCGTGAGTCAGAAGAAATTTTAGCTCAGATAATTAAAGAACTTAAAGCGGAATGCTCAAAAGATTTGTACTACGTTATAGTTTCAGAAGCAGGGGCATCAGTATATTCGGCGTCTGAGCTTGCATCTAAAGAATATCCAGATATAAATGTATCTATTAGAGGGGCTATTTCTATTGGCAGAAGACTTCAAGACCCCTTAGCAGAACTTGTAAAAATTGATCCTAAGGCCATTGGAGTTGGACAATACCAACATGATGTTGCACCTAAAAAACTTGACGAATCCTTAAAAGGAGTAGTTGAGGACTGTGTTAATGCCGTTGGCGTAGATCTTAATATTGCAACACCTTCTTTATTATCTTATATATCAGGAATAAATGCTTCTATAGCTCAAAATATTGTGGCCTATAGAGAAGAGAATGGTAAGTTTGTAGCTAGAAAAGAGTTATTAAAAGTAAAAAGATTAGGGGCAAAGGCATATGAACAATGCGCAGGATTTTTAAGAGTTATGGAGAGTAAAGAGTTTTTAGATAATACCTCAATTCACCCTGAATCATATAATGCTACAAAAAAATTATTAGGTTTTCTGAAGTACTCAAAAGAGGATCTTAAATCTTTGAATTTTAAAGATATGGATGAGAGGATAAAAGACATTAATCTACATTCACTGGCTGAAAACCTAGAAATAGGAGTTCCAACTCTTAGAGACATTATTAAAGAAATTAAAAAACCAGGTAGAGATCCAAGAGAGGAATTACCGAAGCCTATATTAAAAACGGGAATAGTTGAAATGTCCCATCTTAAACCAGGTATGAAGCTTATGGGGACAGTTAGAAATGTATCTGACTTTGGAGCTTTTGTTGATATTGGAGTTCACCAAGACGGCCTAGTACACATAAGTCAGCTATCAGATAAATTTGTAAAACACCCATTGGATGTAGTGAAGGTTGGAGATATAGTAGAGGTTAGTGTGCTAGAAGTTGATGAAAAAAGAAAGAGAATATCACTATCCATGAAAAACCAATAATGAATATGTTGCCTTTTTCACAAACTTTATGTATAATTAAATTATAAAATAATATTTAATAATCTTCAGGGCGGGGCGAAACTCCCCACCGGCGGTAAAGCCCGCGAGCCGTAAGGCAGATTCGGTTTAACGACATTTCAGAAGGTGGTTTTCCTTCTGAAGTCGTTAAGACAGCACCCTTGGGTGATGATTTGATTCCGAAGCCGACAGTAAAGTCTGGATGAAAGAAGATGAGATATATGTGAAGTCGCCCTGACATAGTTCTGTGTCAGGGCTTTTATTGTATCCATCCCTAGAAGATATATTCAATTAGGGGGTATAAAAATGAGGGATCAAAAACTTATTAAACTTATTAAAATTTCACTTTTATCGGTCATGGCTTTTCTTTTAATGTACATTGAATTACCACTACCCATATTTCCTGATTTCCTAAAAATTGATATCAGTGACCTGCCAGCACTACTCGGGGCCTTTGCATTAGGACCAGTAGCAGGAGTAATTATTGAATTATTTAAAAATATATTACATGGAGTACTAGCAGGAAAAACAGCCTTTGTTGGAGAACTTGCAAACTTTCTAGTAGGAGGATGTTTGGTATTTGTATCTGGATATGTATACAAAGTTAAGAAAAGTAAGGGTGGAGCTATTATTGCATTACTAATAGGAACAGTTGTTATGTCAGTTTTTGCAGGAATATTAAACTACTTCGTTATTCTTCCACTATATGAAAAAGTGTTAGGATTCCCAATAGATGTTGTGGTAGGAATAGGAACAGCAATAAACCCTAAAATTAAGAATTTAACTTCTTTTATTATTTTGTCTATTATTCCCTTTAATTTACTTAAAGGTGCAGTAGTATCAACAGTAACTTTAGCTATATATAAGAGAGTTTCGACCATACTTCATAAAGAGAATATGGAGAGAAAATATAAAAATAGAGAACAAAATTATTAGTTGAAAACAAAGAAAGACTGGCATCTGCTAGTCTTTCTTTTGTATATTTTTCACCAGAAAAATTTTATTCACTCTTAACTTTTAATTCTCAATTGTCTGCTAAACTGCAAGTGATTTTATATGTGTCGATTCCACATAATTACGGCATCTTCACCATTATCTTCATAATAGCGAGGTCTAATACTTTCTTTTTCAAAACCGTGTTTTTCATATAAGTTTATAGCAGCAAAATTTGAACTTCGGACCTCTAAGGTTATTCCTGTAACTTTCTGTTTTCTGCAAATTCTAAGTAAGGCTTCTACCAGCATGTCTCCGGCACCAACACCGCGAGCCTTAGG
>CALJTN010000085.1 GCA_937976175.1 uncultured Clostridiaceae bacterium
CACAATTCCTTAAAACTTGTGGGTGAACCATTCCACAACCTAGAAGTTCTATCCATCCACTACCTTTACAAACCTTGCAACCTTCACCATTGCACACAAAACAAGTAGCATCCATCTCTGCAGAAGGTTCTGTAAACGGAAAATGATGCGGTCTAAACTTCATTTCCATTTTCTCTCCAAACATTTTTTTCGTAAATAATTCTAGGGTTCCTTTTAAATCCGCAAAAGTAATTCCCTTATCTACTACTAGACCTTCGATTTGATAAAAGATTGGTGAATGAGTAGCATCTGCTGCGTCTGAACGGTAAACTTTACCTGGTGAAATCATTTTTATAGGCGGTTTCTGAACCTCCATAGTTCTTATTTGCACTGGCGAGGTTTGAGTTCTTAGAACTACACTATCATTTATATAAAAAGTATCTTGTTCCCCTCTTGCAGGATGATTCTTAGGTATGTTTAAAGCCTCAAAATTATAATAATCTCGTTCTACCTCAGGACCTTCTTCAATGGCGAAACCCATAGATAAAAATATTTCATTAACTTTCTCCAGGGTTAAATCCAATGGATGCCTTCTACCTACTGTTTGCTTTTTTCCTGGCATAGATATATCTATAACTTCACTCTTTAGCCTTGCTTCTTTTTCATTGTTTTTTAATAGGTCTGAAGCTTTAGTTATAAGCGCTTCAATATCCTCGCGAACTTCATTTGCGATTTTACCTACAAGTGGTCTTTCTTCATTTGAGAGCTGACCCATACCTCTTAATATTTGTGTAAGTTCACCTTTTTTGCCCAAATACTTAACTCTGATATTTTCTAACTCTGTTTTAATTACAGCTCCTTTTAGTTCTTCTAAGGCTGCAGCTTTTATAGCTTCTAACTTTTCTTTCATTATAAATGCTCCTTTCATATTTATGTAATTTTATATTCTTTTATAAAACAAAAAAACCGCCCCTAAACAAGGGACGGAAAAACCGCGGTACCACCCTAATTGACTAAAAATAGTCCTCTTAGATAAAGTTATCGATTCTACCCGCCAATAGCTACTTTGTTTCACTATTAGAACTCCAGAGTGAACTTCAATATAAAAATTGCTTAAAGAAACTCTCAGTCTAAGGCTTCTTATCCCTGTAAGTATTTTTATATTTACTTTCTCCATCATAGTTTATTACTATTCATTGGTTTATGTAAGTATACAAAGTATTATAACCACAACTACAAAAAAATTCAACTATAAGTTATAAAATGCTATATATTTTTTTGTCTTACCACTTCATACATCATAATTGATGCTGCTACAGCTACATTTAAAGATTCTGCACCACCAGGCATAGGAATTTTAATTTTTAAATCACTTATATTATAAACTTCGGCACTTATTCCATTACCTTCATTTCCAACAGATATAATAACTTTTTCTTTCAAATCTACATCATAGAAGTTTTTATCTGTATCTAATGAGCTAGTAATTAGTTTAAATCCACCATTCCTAAGTTTTTGCACTATGGATAAATCACTATCGTAAATAATAGGTATTTTTAAAATTGAACCCATGGTAGATCGCAAAGTTTTCTCGTTGTAAATATCTACAGTTCCCTTTGTAATTAGAACCCCTAATGCTCCTGCTGCATGAGCAGTTCTAATTATAGTTCCCATATTGCCGGGATCTTGAATTTTATCAGCCAATATGTAGAATCCGTGATCATACCTAATCTCTACAACTTTATTTCTAACTGTAGCTATAATGCCCTGTGGATTCTCTGTATCACAAATGCTTTTAAATAGACTATCACTAATACTATAAACTTTAGTATTTGCCTGTAGCTTATTTTTCACAGATGAATTCTCGTATTTTGACTGCCCTCTAGCACTTACAAAAATGTGCACCACTTCAAAATCTGAATCTAACGCTTCTTCTGCAAATCTAAAACCCTCAACTAAAAACATATTACTATCTTTTCTGTGTTTCTTTTCTTTTAGCTTTTTAATATCTTTAATTAATAAATTATCCTTGCTTTGAATATATTCCAAACTAAGTACCCCTTATTTAACTAAATTTTCTAATTTATTTAATTCTTCAATGTTACCTATAGCCACAATAATATCTCCTGATTCAATAGTATTGTCCGCTGATGGAGAAACATCAATATCATTATTTCTTTTTATGGCCATTACATTTATACCGTATCGTGCTCTTACATTTAATTCTCTCAAGGTCTTATTATGCCATTCTTCTGGACTAACAACTTCAGCGATACTATAATCAGGTGATAATTCTATATAATCCAGTATATTTGATGAAACTAGATTATGAGCAACCCTTACACCCATATCCCGTTCTGGGAATACTACTCTATTTGCACCTATTTTATATAGCACTTTAGCATGTGAGGCATTAGTTGCTTTTGCAATTACATGCTTTACTCCTAGTTCTTTAACTAGTAACGTTGCCAAAATACTAGATTGAATATTAGATCCTATACTAATAACTGCACAATCAAAATTCCTAATACCAAGTGCTCTTAAACTATTTTCATCATTTGCATCAACTTGAACTGCATGAGTTACTCTATTTGAAATATTTTGAACTACCTCTTCATCATAATCTACTGCAAGTACATCATTTCCCAAGGAATATAACGTTTCCGCAACAGAGGTTCCAAATCGCCCAAGGCCTATAACAACAAATTGTCTTTTACTCATTAACTGCACCCCTATCCAATTAAAATTTTATCCTCTGGATATTTTATAGTTCCAGATTTACCACTCTTACTCTTAGCTAAAGCCAATATTATAGTAAGCGGTCCTACTCTCCCCGCATACATGGTAATACCTATTATTATTTTTCCTACAAAGGTTAATTCTGTAGTTAACCCTAAGCTTAGGCCAACTGTAGCAAAGGCTGAAGTAGCCTCAAATAAAAAGTATTCAAAAGGGATATTCGGTTTTTCCGTAATAGATAGTATTATGGTAACCGATATTACAAGTGTTAGTGCAATTACTACTATTGCAAGAGACCTATACACAAATTCTTTGCTTATGCGTTTTTTAAATATTTCAGTATCTTCACGCCCACGAACTACAGACACTATAGTCATAAAAATCACCACCGCAGTAGCTGTTTTTATTCCACCCGCTGTTGATCCAGGAGACCCTCCAATAAACATAAAAACAATGGTTAAAAACTTTCCTGCTATGGTCATCTTATCTATTGGAATAGCATTAAAACCAGCAGTTCTAGGAGTAATAGATGCAAAAAATGATGATAGAACTTTGCCCTTTATAGACATTCCTTGAAGAGTATAAGGATTTCTCATCTCAAAAATATACATAAGCACTGCTCCCCCAACAATTAAAGCTAGTGTAACATAAATAATAACTCTTGAATGCAAAGATAGTCTTTTAGTTCCCTTACAATTATAAACATCTACCCAAACATAAAATCCTAATCCACCTATTATTACCAAAAGTGAAATTGTTATCATTATTACAGCATTATCAGCATAGGCAGTTATGCTGGTGAAATTACCCATTAAGTCAAATCCAGCATTACAAAAAGCTGAAATAGAATGAAATATGCTATAATAAATCCCTTCTATTAATCCAAACTGCGGAATGAACTGTGTTGAAAGTAATGTTGCACCTATGAGCTGAACTGAAACTGTAAATATCAAAACATATTTCGCCATTTTTACTAGACCTTGTAAAGAATTTACGTTCATAGCTTCCTGCATTACTAATCTGTCCTTCAATGTTATCCTTTTACCTAAAAGCATAAAAACTAGAGTAGCAACAGACATAAATCCAAGCCCACCTATCTCTATCAATGACATTATCACAGTTTTACCGAAGTAGCTCCAATGAGTCCCCGTGTCTACAGTCACTAGCCCTGTAACGCAAACCGCAGATGTAGATGTAAATATACAATCTATAAAAGGTGTGATTTTGCCACTTTGAGAAGCTATAGGTAGACTAAGAAGTATCGCTCCAATTAATATTACTATAGCAAAACCTATTGCAAGTATCTGAACAGGAGTATATATACTTTTCTTTCTAAGAGACTTAATACCTAATTTCAAGTTAATCACCTCTAAATTTTACCAATGATGTTATATAAACAATTATATCATTTAATATATCTTTGTCAAAAATGCAATAAAAAATGTAGCCTAAAGGCTACATTTATAAATAGTTTTTAAGCTTGTAATTGTTTTTTTGCAACTTCTACTAACTCAGCAAAAGCTTTTGGATCATTTATAGCAATTTCAGAAAGCATTTTTCTGTTGATATCTATGCCTGCAAGTTTCATTCCATTCATAAATTTTGAGTATGAAAGGTCACTTAATCTTGCCGCAGCGTTGATTCTAGCTATCCAAAGTTTTCTAAAATCTCTTTTCTTTAATTTTCTACCAATATAAGCATTTCTTAATGCTCTTAGTACTGATTCATTAGCTGTTTTAAATAACTTGCTTTTTCCACCATAGTAGCCTTTTGCAAGCTTTAATATTTTTTTATGTTTTTTACGAGAGTTAATTGCTCTCTTTATTCTTGCCATTTAATATACCTCCTAAGCACCATTCAATTATAAGTATGGTAACAATTTCTTCATTGCTTTTATTTGAGTTGTTGAAACATATGCAGTTTTTCTAAGGTTTCTTTTTCTTTTAGAGCTTTTCTTTGTTAATATATGTCTTTTAAAAGCATGTGCTCTTTTTAACTTACCTGAACCTGTTTTCTTAAATCTTTTTGCTGCGCCTCTATGTGTTTTCATTTTTGGCATAATAAAATTCCTCCTCTCGGTTATGCTCTTTTAGGAGCTAAAATCATTATCATATTTCTTCCCTCTTGTCTCGCTGGTTTCTCAACAATATAAACATCACCGATTTTTTCTACAAAAGAGCTTAATATCTTATGTCCCACTTTTGAGTTTTCAATTTCTCTTCCTCTAAATCTTACAGTTATTTTTACCTTATCTTCATCTAATAAGAATCTTTTAGCATTGCTAGCCTTAATTGCGATATCGTGATCCTCTATAGTCGCACTTAATCGTATTTCCTTAAGGTTTACAACCTTCTGCTTCTTTTTGGCTTCTTTATCTTTTTTCTGTTGTTCATAGATAAATTTACCAATATCCATTATTCTACATACTGGTGGTTTCGCAGTAGGTGACATCATAACTAAGTCTAATTCTTTTTCTTCTGCAAGTTTTAAAGCGTCTTTAGTATTTAAAATACCTAAGGCAGAGCCATCATGTCCTATAACTCTTATTTCTTTGTCCCTTATTTCTTCATTCATCATGAAATCTTTGTTTTTACTAATAATTTTCACCTCCTAGGTGCATTTGGAAATTTTTATATTTTTCAAATATTAAAAGGACGACAAATGCCGTCCTTAATAGTAACAATTTAAGATTACTAATTAACCTAGCTAGCATTGCTGTTAGGTGAGAAACGGCTGTTTCTTCTTGTAAAAGATAATTCTATTATATTAAAATATTTTTTATTTTCGTTCACAACAATTACGAGTATACTATTTAAAAATTCATTTGTCAATACTTTTTTTATTTATTCATATATTATTTTTTACTACCATATGGATATTCCTTTTTTTATATTTTTGCATTCAGTGCACTTATCACAATAATAAACCCTATCTACAAATACTTTACTTATAGTTTGTATTAATTCTTTATTTTTGCAATACTCAGCACAGTGTATAACAACTTTTTTAGGTGCACTAGTTATTAAGGTGCTAATTATAAGTTCTTCTTGATTTTCTTTACAGTCAAACTTGACTTCCGGCAACTCCATTATCATATTTCCTACTAAATCATTTCCTTCTTTATCTCTTAAATAATAACTTCCGTCTCTTTCAATTAGAATATTAACCTCATCTACTTTACTCTCTTGTACTTCAACAAAATATTTCAATAATTTTATAAACTCATTATATTCTTTTTCTACCATATATTCTTCTACAACTTTATCAGCTATACACTCTAAATCCTCTTTTAATTCTTTTGTTCTAAAGGTTAAGAATCCACTTATATTAATCTCATTGGTTTCTTCAATACACATAGCTATTTTATCAATGATAGCATTTTTTCGATTTGTATAGTATACCATATTAGGATTAGATATTGCTCCTTCACTAAGCAAAGCTTCCTTTATCTTAGGTTTTATCTGTTTTATTTCATCATATCTGAGAAAAAAGTAAGTTTAAGTTAAAAAAACATTGATTTCTTTTTTGCAAAACTCACTTATTACTATCTTATATAACATATTAGCAATATGCAAATTGAATGTTTTTAAATTACTATGGTTTAAGTCATCGTCACTGCAAAAAATTTTTATGAAGTGAGTATTCTCTATTTTACATTCTGATATTCCTAAAACTATTTTTTTATGTTCAAAACACTCTTTAACCTCTTTAATCTCATCAATAATGCGTTCCATACTGCTATTATATACAACAGTTAATAAAAGCATTTCGCACACTCCCTTCTCATAAGATAGTATGTGTGTAATATTAATGTATATGCAAAATAGATTAAACAATTATCGACATATTGAAATTTAAAGCTTCTTATGATATAAAGTAAACTATAACCATAGGAAAGCACATACGATAGGAGTAGGCCAATGAAAAATATTATAGTTGATTTTAGAATTCATGATGAAGAAAAACAATTTTTAGTTTCTAAGGGCTATACCTTGCTTGTCTGCCCTCCAAGTGACCTTTTGTATGAGGCTGTATATGGTCACCCTGATATGCTTATGCACATTTTGGACAATAACATTCTGGTACATAAAGATATGTGCAATGAATTTATACAGAAGTTAGCCTTGCTGAATTACAAAGTTCATAAGTCAAAGGTCACTTTACAACGCAATTATCCACATAATATATGTCTTAATTCATTAAGCATAGGGAATCTTTTAGTTCACTCTACTAATTTTACAGATGCTAATCTTTTAGAACTTTCAAAACACAAAAAATTGATAAATGTAAAGCAAGGCTATACAAAATGTTCTACTTGTATAGTAAATGATTGTGCAATCATCACTAGTGATATTTCTATTGCTAAGGCTCTAACCCCTGAAAAAATAGATGTTTTACTAATCCCCCCAGGCGACATTCTCCTCCCTGGGCTTAACTACGGCTTTATAGGTGGTGCAACAGGTCTTATTGAAGATAAAGTATTAGCTTTTTATGGTCACTTAGATCATTATTTATATGGGAAAGAAATATTAGGATTTTTAAAGAAACATAGTGTAGAACCTGCATTTTTAAGAAATGGGAAACTAATTGATAGAGGGAGTATTTTTAGAGTTTAGTAAACATCTTATATCTAGTGGCCTGCGATTTTGAACTAATCGTTTTTTCTTAGATTATGCTACAACAAAAGTATATATTGCTGGAAATGCTTTCACTTCGCTAAGTAATTCTAAAATGATTCTTACGTAATAATTTACTATTTTAGATTTGCCTATTTAACTTATATCTTATTAAAATTTAACATGAAAGTAAGTCTAGATGGTTATTTCCAATCCATCATATGCAATATGATACCCCTTCGCTATTGCCAACTTTTCCATCACCTCATGAATATCATTCCCTTCGTGTGATATATGTGTTGCATAAACCACGCTACTTTCATCTATGATTTTTTCCGCTTTCATTTTTGAAACAATATCAGTTACTTGTCCAGCATCCAAGTGTCCACCTGCATTTTTACCTTCTCCATATGTCTGGTCTAGTATAACCAAATCAAGTTTAAATGATTTCAAAATATCCCACACACTATCAGATATCTTCAACAAATCAGTTCCATACATAATGTTCCTATTATCGTAATTAATTATAAACATCAACGAATTCTCCCTTGTGTCATGTAAAGATTCTAAAGGAGTAACACAATAATCTTCTATCTTTACACACTCTCCATGCTTTATGTATTTTATATCCATATATAATCTATCCAGCCAATTTGAATCAAATAAATCCGCTTCCGCGTCTTCGGCTTTTAGCCACATATCTAAAGTGTTAATCGTTTCTCTAGATGCAAATAAACTAATGTGTTCTACATTTTCTGTTGCATATTCACTCAGACGTGTTATTAAGTGTCCTGCGTCAAAATGATCAGAATGACCGTGTGTTTGTAAAATGTATTTTATCTTCGTCAAATTTATGTTATACATAGCTGCTGAAGTAGTAACATCTGGGCCTAAATCAATTAATAAATCGTCATTTATTAACAAAGATGCTCTTTTCCGAATATCTTTTCCTCTATTAATCCTAGCGTTTTCACATACTATGCATCTGCAAAAAATCAACGGACACGATGTTGCCGCTGAGGTACCTAAGAACATTATTTTCATTCAAGCTCACATACTTTCTATTCTATAATTTCTTTTATTCAGAGTTTATTACTTTCTATATAATAGAATTAATAAAACCCTTAGAACTCTAAAGTTCTAAGGGTTTTATTATGGAGGCGCCACCCGGATTTGAACCGGGGAATAAAGGTTTTGCAGACCTTGACCTTACCACTTGGCTATAGCGCCATTAATTGGAGCGGAAGACGAGATTCGAACTCGCGACGTTCACCTTGGCAAGGTGACGCTCTACCACTGAGCCACTCCCGCATGTTTTTCATGGTAATTAGTATTCTTTATTATAAATAGCATTTTATTGCTAAATAGTAATGGTGCAGGTGAAGGGAGTCGAACCCATACGCCGAAGGCGCTAGATCCTAAGTCTAGTGCGTCTGCCAATTCCGCCACACCTGCATATTATTACTATTATGGTGGCTTACCGGGGAATCGAACCCCGGACACCATGATTAAAAGTCATGTGCTCTACCAACTGAGCTAGTAAACCATATTGGCTGGGATAGCAGGATTTGAACCTACGAATGCCAGAGTCAAAGTCTGGTGCCTTACCGCTTGGCGACATCCCAAT
>CALJTN010000086.1 GCA_937976175.1 uncultured Clostridiaceae bacterium
AGTAAGTCCTGATGATGTAATTCGAATTGATTTACCACAAGGTCAAAAATACATGGTATCGCTCATTTCCAATGAGACAATTAATGCTGATTGGAAAATAGAAAATGACAATATGTATAATAAATTAATAGAACAATATCATTTCATACCAATCAACAAACAGATATCTTCTAGTGAGATTATTGTGGGTTGGTCTGAGAGAAGAACCAACTTTAGATTTGAAACGGTTAAAAAAGGCAAAACACTAATTAGATTTAATTATACAAGTAATGATATGAACAAACCATTTTACGCTTTTAAAGCTGATATCAAAATAAAATAAAAATTAATACCTCAATAACATAAAAGCATCATACTTTAAAAGGTAGAGGTAAATATGTACTCTTAGACATTGGTGATTATGAAAAAATAAGAGCATCACTTAAGCTATTAGCAAATTTAGAAGAAGGCGAAAAGTCTGCCAGAGAAGAAGGCTGGCTATCTGCTGATGATGCTGAAGAAGCTTTAG
This sequence comes from uncultured Clostridiaceae bacterium, assembly GCA_937976175.1. Taxonomy (GTDB): domain Bacteria; phylum Bacillota; class Clostridia; order Clostridiales; family Clostridiaceae; genus Clostridium_AD. The sequence continues at coordinate 509 of CALJTN010000086.1, forward strand.
AAATATATGATGTATAGAGTTCAATATTCACCAAAATCTAAAGAAGATTTTATGAGAATTTTGTTTGGAATTGAAGAGGTTGTTGAATAATATTCTTAATGTTTAAATATTGTTACGTCCTTAGAGGATAGCATAGGTTACAGAATTAAAAAAAGGGTATAGCAAGATTTTGCTATACCTTTCCTGCTATAAGCTGCTTTCATTATTTTAACTTAAAAGTTCTCGGAGCTAATTTATAGATTAAAATCAGCGCCACTGCCATATATAAAATGGTTATTATAAGTATCCCTAGAGTAAAGTAATAAGAAGAAGTTTTAATTTGTATAGAAAAATAGCTTATCAAATACACTACTACATTTATAAAATTATATAAGGAGCCTTTTACTGTTAGTTCTGCTGTATAGGGCTGTAGCACATAATACATAAACAAATGATGTATGGAAAAAAAGCAGGATAAGCAGAGAATGCATAAAAACAAAGGTATTAAGCTAATAAGCTTAGAACCTGCGCCACTTGCAACTACTACAAGGGCAATACCTAAGGATAAAATTATAGCAGGGATTATATTTAGGAAAACTGTAGTTTTGAGCCTTGAGGTGAAGTTAGCCAAAATCACCTTATCTTCACGATAATAGCTATATCTTAAAAGGCTTGAATCACAATTATAAAACATTGCTTTGCAAATCGTACCTGCCGTTGATAAGATGTACATTATAAGCACCATGCCAGGGGTAATCCTTTCAATTATTAGTAGTATTGTACTCCTTGTATTAGGGAAAAACAGAACTAAAAACATACCAATCATAAATATAACACCTATAATTGCAACTCTGATTTTTATAGGAGATATTATTATTCTTCTATGACGAAGGAAAAACAATGAATTCAAATATTCATAGCCTTGCTTTTTATTAAAGATTTCTGTGTTTAAGTCTTCCTTACTTATTTTATTTTCATTTAACTTCACCAGTTCAAAATTTATGTCTGCTTCAGAAATTTCAAGGCCCACTAGAGCTAATCTATTTAACATAACTTTTGCTATTGGTGTATATTTCTTATATTTCCATAGGTATATGAAGGATAGGACTCCTAAAGCTAATATAGGGACTATCACAAAAAGATTAAATAATAGAAACTGAAAATCAATAGTTATTGCGAGGAGGGGTAATGCATAGGCAGCTGCAAAGCCCACCAGTAGCAAGGGGATAACTAAGAGGGGTTTCTGTGCAAGAATTGATCCTGTCTTTTCATAGCTATACAAATCTAGCGCAGAGGCCATAAGCCTAAAAGCTGTTAATTCCATTATAAGGACTGTAGCGTTTAGTGGAGAGTATCCAATTATTAGTCCTATAATAATTAATGGAAGAAGAAAATATATAAAGTCCTTTAACATTCTATATAATATTTCACCAAGATAATATTTTCTAGCATCAGCTCTCATTAAAGTTATCGTGTAAAAGGCAGACATATCATTAATTTCAAAAATTGCACCCTTTGTCAGTGGTGATAAAACAAAACTTAAAAAGAAAAATATATGCAGAAACTCAGGGAGAATTCTTGCTTCCCTTTTGGCGATTAAATAAGCGGGCAAAAGGAGCATTACTCCAAAATAAAGAAACTTCTTAAAAAGCTCACTTAAGAGTATCCAAAGACCACATACAATTCCCATAATAATTTTAACTGGTATTTGTTTATAAAGTTTTTCAGGTACTCTTTTCCCCACAAAAGGAGTTTTTTTAAGAAAATATATAAATATATTAGCGTTTTGGGTGAAGGAAACCTTAAAGCTAGTTATAAAGGTTCTAAGCATGGCCCTCCTCCTTCAAAATGTCCATAATCTTCTCTTCAAATTCGGGACTCTTTAGAAGCTGGTTATCCACCTCTTCTAAAACACCTCTATTTAATATGACTATTTCATCACATAAGTCTGTGGCAAGCTGCAAAATGTGAGTGGAAAAAATAATAATGTGTTCATTTTTAATTTCCTTTAACAAGTTTTTAATCTCAAGTGCTACAACTACATCAAAAGAGGTCAAGGGCTCATCCAGCAAGATTATAGGTGGTCTAGTTATTAAAATACAAACCATTTGTATTTTGTTTTTCATGCCACGAGAGTACCCCTTTATTAACCGGTATCTGTCACCTTCATTAATTTTTATAATATCAAAATACTCACTAATAGTAAGTAAGTTTTTGATTTTATCCTTGTTAATATCAATATAAAATTTTAAAAATTCATACCCAGTTAAAAACTCTGGTAGAGAGGGCTCAGAAAATACATAGCCTACCTTTGAATAGTCTATTTCTTCTTTAGTATGACCCTCTTCAAGAAGAGTTATCTTGCCATTTTCAAACTCAAGATCTCCATTTATACAGTTAAATAGAGTGGTTTTTCCTGCTCCATTACGTCCCAGTAGTCCATAAATCTTTCCGCTTTCAAAGGTATAGGAGGCCTTTTTGAGCACCTGATTTTGGTCATAGCTTTTTTCGATATTCTGTAATACTAATTTCATTTGGTAATTTCACCCCATTAATTACAAATTTTCATATGAAACAAAGGATATTAGATTAATTCAAAGTCCATGTATAGTATTAGCCATTGAGATATTTAATATGAAAAATTAGGGACCCATAGATAACAAGTAGCAAAAAACAGTGGAAGAAATAAATCCATAATTAACTTATAAAATCAAAGCAACATAATCCTTTTTTAGGGGTTATGTTGCTTTGTTTTATAAATTATTTTCTAAATAATTTTCTATTTCCTCTGAAGTACTCATAGTTATCACAGTGTCTGCAAGGTCCTTCATAGCATTATAGCTTAGGGAGTGAATAAGCTTTCTTGCAGGTAAAATAGATATTGGACTCATGCTAAATTCATCTAGTCCCATCCCAAGTAAAATAGGAATAATCTTTTTGTCTCCAGCCATTTCTCCGCACATTCCAACCCATATACCTTCTTTGTGACCATTTTCTATAACCATTTTAATA
>CALJTN010000087.1 GCA_937976175.1 uncultured Clostridiaceae bacterium
TTCATTTTATCACTCTCCTTATCTATATTCTTTTCAAAAGTGATAAAAACTATTATAAATAAGTTGAAATTAATTTGTTCTTTGCCTTATCCCTAATGAGCTATAAAGTAACTCTTGGTTTTGTAGGGTCGCAATCAGGAATTTTTGTTACAGAAACTGTTGCAAGCTTAGTTAAGTAATAGCATTCTTCTCTATTCATATGATCAAGAAGCAATGGCTGAATAGTTCCTAATGTTTTATTACTAGAAACTTTACAGAGTAACTCTTCTAGATATCTTTTAAAATCTAACATTTTCTTTTCTACCGTAGAGTTCAACTGCTCTAGAGCAGGGAAATTGCAAAGACCTGTCCTTGTAAATCCACTATACTCAATAGCTCTCAAATATAAATCTTCAAAAATTCCTGTGAAGCATCTTGCTTCATTAATAAGTAGCTTTTCAGTTAAATCTAGGTTGCTTGATATTGCAGTTGCATGACCAAATCCATCAGGTAGCCATAATAAATGATGATGCAATGCACAGGCTTCCTTTGGATTATTATGAAGAACATTATTTAAAACCATTAGATATTCTTCAAGTTCGTTAACCATATGGTTTATAAAACTTGGTGGTAGTAAGATTTGTATTTCACCAATAAGATGTTCAGCAATAATTTGAAGTTTAAACTCCCGTAGATCCTTAGTGGCTTCGTAAGCGAGCATAGTTAAGTTATGCGTTTCCATAGCTGACAGGTCTTTTCTAGCTTCATAAAGCAAGTTGTCAAAGATATCTATAAAGCTGGTTGCTTTAGCTATTTTATCAGTTTCACTAGGTGCTAAAGAATCATGAATAAATCTTGAATGATCACCTAGTATTTGTAGCCAAAAACGATGTTCAAATAAAATATTCAATATATACACTCCAAAACAATTATTAATCTATGTTTATTATATTTGAGTAGTGCATATTATGTTCCTAAATAAAAAACAAATAACCATCTTTGGAAAATTACTATATAAAGCAACCCAAAGATGGTATTATAAGCATAAAATTTATTCTTGATAGACACTATTAATTTTATTTATTATCAGGGTCTACTGTAGCTTGAGATTTATTAAAAGTTTCAGCTAATTGCTGTGAAGGAGCACTATAAGGTGATACCCATCCACGGTTTACAGCTAAATCTGTTAATGCTGAATGTCCACCTATTATTTGATTCAAACTAGAAGAATATATTGCCCTTAATTCAGGGGTAGAACTTGTCATCGTAGCTTTTAAATAGGCATCTGCTGAACTTTTTGCGGAGCCTATCATATTTCCAGCTATTACTTCATCATTAATATCTGTACTATTTTTAGTAATGTTATTCATTATCCCCATATTATCTCGCTCCTTCTGTATTCGTTACTTGATTTTCATTAATAAATTGTTGTACTCCTTTTATTCTTCCTTCTGCAGCCAAAACACCTGCTTCAGCTTCTCTCCTCAAGTCTTCATCACTTATTAGATTCCTCATAACTTTCGCTACAGCTAATCCATCCTTTTCCATTGTTAACAAACCAGTTAGGGATAATAATTCACCCTCTGAAAGCTTTCTCATATTAATACCTCCAAATTTATAAAAATTTTAATTCGTTATATTATTTGCATTTATTAAATAATTAACCCTGTAATTTTTTTCAAAACTCCCATATAAAAAACATTTGATTTAAAACTAGTTTTTTATGTTTAAGTAAATGGTCTTCTAGTCTTTAAATCATATTTATCTCCAGTTTTTAATACATGCATTTTAACATCAAAAATTGATAGCATATCGTCTTGATGTTGTTCTGAAACATTTGTATCACTTATGTTACTACCATCTATAATATAGACTGCTCCAGATCCTACTACTCTTAGAACATTATCTTTATTTAGAATAATTGAAGTATCCTCATCAATACCAATACCTAATACCTCTGGGTTTTCTGCCACGCCAACTAATAATCTTCCAACTCTTCCTCTTTGTGCAAAATGCTGATCTATTATCACTCCATTAATTAATCCAAGACCCGGCGCCATTTTAAGAGTGCATTTTCTTGGCGATTCATCGTCCATTCCTTTTACTATCATGGTATCACTCATTACAGATGCTCCAGCTGAAGTACCAACGAACACACAGCCCTCTGTGTATTTGCGTCTCATAGTGCTGTATAAAAGAGTGCCTCCAAGAATGCTTGTTATTCTAAGTTGGTCACCCCCAGTAAAAAATACCAATGAAGCTTTTTCAACGAGTTCTACATTTTCAGCTTTTAAAGCATCTTCCCTATTTTCTACATTTAAGATTCCTACATTGCTAATGCCCATGTCGTGAAATATATTACTATATTCATTGCCTACTTCTACTGGCTTTTCTGTTGCCACCGTTACTATAACTAATAACTGACTTTGCTCCTCTATATGTGCACACACCTCTTGAAGTATAGTCTTATTCCCCTTCTTATCTTCTGCTCCACCTATTATAATTAAACCTTCTTGCATATTAATCACCACCCTACATAAATCTCTTTATTTAATTCTAGAGTTCAAATACAAAATTAAATACTTATATATAGTATCAGTATTATTAGTTGAATTATTCAATAAATTCTTACCAAAATAAGCTTAATATACATTAAATTTTTGATATGAGTAAGAATTTAAATATAGGAAATAATATAGTGGTACTATTTAGACAGGATTTATGTAGGAGAGGATTATATGAACGCTATACTATTAAAAAACGGTTTACACATGAATATGGAAAATGGAAATATTTCAAAGAAGGATATGTTAATAGAACAGGGTAAGATTAAAAATATAGAAGATAACATTGACTATGAAGCTGATGGCTTAAATATCATTGACCTTAAGGAATGCTATGTTTATCCAGGGTTTGTAGATTGTCATACTCACATGGGCATCATAGAAGAAGGTACTGGTAAACTTGGAATGGATAACAACGAAGATTCAAATCCTGTAACACCAGAGCTTAGAGCCATAGACGGAATAAATCCTCAGGATATGGCTTTTAAAGATGCCCTTCGTCATGGAATTACCTGCGTAATGAGCGGACCTGGAAGTCATAATGCAGTGGGTGGGCAAAATATTGCCATAAAAACCGCAGGCAGTGTTATTGATAAGATGATTTTGAAAAATCCTCTAGGCCTTAAAGTATCCTTTGGAGAAGAACCCATAAGCACCTACGGCACTAAAGGGAAATGCCCTGTGACTAGAATGGCCACTGCGGCACTTATAAGAGAGTTATTTTTACGTACACAAGACTACATGCAAAAGAAGGATAGTGGAAAACTGAAAGAAAGAGATATAAAACTTGAAGCTGTTATACCGTTGCTCAAAGGTGATTTATATCTTCGTGCCCATGCCCATAGGGCAGATGATATTATTACTGCTGTAAGAATAGCAGAGGAATTTAACATAGAGAAACTTGTAATTGAACATGGAACAGAAGCACATTTGATTATAGACTATTTAAAGGAAAGAAAAATTCCTGTTGCCTTTGGACCAATGCTTACCCCTAGAATAAAAATGGAATTAATCAAAAGGAATTATAGTTCTGCACTTAAATTAGTTGAAGGTGGAATTAAAATTGCATTAATTACGGATCACCCTTACAATTCTATTGACCAACTAAGATCTGTAGCAATACTCGCAACTTCTGAAGGATTAAATCCATTAGAAAGTATTAAATCTATTACTATTAATCCAGCAGAGATGATGGGATGTGCTGATAGAATAGGAAAACTTAAGATAGGACATGATGCAGATATTGTTGTACTTGATAAATATATACTAGATATTATGGCAAAGGTAACGCTAACAATT
>CALJTN010000088.1 GCA_937976175.1 uncultured Clostridiaceae bacterium
TACATTACTACAAAGCATTAGTTATATATTTTACATATGTTACATACTTTATTAAATATAGATTAATCTTGAAGTCGAAAATAGAAGATATGGAGGGCGGGGGTATATATGTCAAAGTATATGTTAAAGCGATTTGCATCAACGGTAATTACGCTCTGGGTAGTTGTTACAATAACATTTTTTTTAATGAGATTAATGCCAGGGGGACCTTTTGATGGTGAAAAAAAATTGCCACCTCAAATAAAGGCTAATTTAGAACAAAAATTTGGTATGAACAAGCCAGTATTTGAGCAATACGTAATTTATCTAAAAAACCTTTGTAAGGGAGATTTAGGGCCTTCAATGAGGTATGTGGGGAGAACTGTTAATGAAATTATAAAAGATTTTTTCCCAGCATCAGCAAGGGTAGGTATAATTTCCGTAATATTTTCTCTAATTATTGGAGTATATATGGGCGTTACAGCAGCACTTAACCAAGGAAAGTGGAGGGACAGTGTATGCATGGTTATAGCAACTCTCGGAATAACTATCCCAGGTTTTGTAATTGCAACACTTTTCATATACTTTTTCGCACTAAGGTTAGGATGGTTTAACGCTATAGGACTTAGCAGTCCCAAAGACTATATTCTCCCCGCGTTAGCCTTAGGTGGAAGTTCTTTAGCATTTATAGCTAGGCTCTCTAGATCTAGTCTTTTGGATGTTATAAGACAGGATTATATAACTGTAGCTAAAGCGAAAGGTATGGGTAGAGGGGTTGTTATATATAAACATGCTCTTAAAAACTCACTAATACCAATAATTACCTATGTTGGTCCACTTATTGCTACAGTACTTACTGGAAGCTTTGTAATAGAAGGACTTTTTGGTATACCGGGCCTTGGACGGGAATTTGTAACTAGTATAGGAAATAGAGACTACACTACGCTACTAGGGGTTGTAGCATTTTATAGTACATTTTTAATTCTATGCAATTTCTTAGTAGATATTCTTTATGCAGTAATAGATCCAAGAATAAAAATCCAGGGTTAGGGGGGCTTAGTATGGAATATAATCCAGAATTATTTGAAAAAATACCAAAAGATGAAAAGGAATTGAATGAAATTGTGAGACCTAGTGAGACTTATTGGCAGGATGCCTGGAGAAGACTTAAAAAAAATAGATTAGCAATTAGCGGATTAATTTTTGTTATATTTATTACCTTAGCAGCAATAATAGGACCTATTGTTTCTAAGTATAATTATTACTCCCAAGACTTTAATATTACAAATATGCGCCCTAGCAGCGCACATTGGTTTGGAACGGATAAATTTGGCAGAGATATTTTTGTGAGGATTCTTTACGGAGCAAGAATTTCACTTACTATAGCCTATGTGGCTAGCATATTAAATTTACTTATTGGAGTTACCTATGGTGGCATAGCTGGTTATTTTGGTGGTGCTGTTGATAATATAATGATGAGAATTGTTGATGTTATCTATTCTATACCAATGATGATTTACGTAATACTTATAATGGCGTTTTTAAGTGGTCGTAATGGAAATCAAAGTGACGGTGGAATAAAGAGCATTATTCTAGCATTAGTTATAGGGTTTTGGGTTACTATGGCAAGAATAGTACGGTCACAAATTATTACACTTAAGGAACAGGAGTTTATTCTTGCAGCTAAAACTTCTGGAGCATCACATACAAGGATTTTATTAAGACACCTAATACCTAATAGTATGGGTTCCATTATAGTTACAATGACTTTATCTATTCCAGGTGCAATTTTCACTGAGGCCTTCTTAAGCTTTATAGGTCTTGGAATATCGGCACCACAGGCTTCCTGGGGAACCCTTGCCTCAGAAGCATTGGAAGGATATATGTTATATCCCTATCAATTGTTTTTTCCAGCACTTGCAATATGCCTTACTATATTAGCCTTTAATTTGCTAGGTGATGGACTAAGAGATTCGTTAGACCCTAAGATGCGAAAATAGTGAGGAGGAAGAACTAATATGGAAAAACTACTTGAAGTAAATAATTTAAGGACCTCCTTTTTTACACACGTAGGAGAGGTAAAAGCTGTAGGAGGAGTGTCTTTTTACCTAGATAAGGGAGAAGCAATTGGGATTGTTGGTGAATCTGGTAGTGGTAAAAGTGTTACTATGATGTCGCTTATGAGGCTATTGGTTGAAACGGGGAAGATAACTAATGGAGAGATATTATTCGAAGGAAGAGATTTAGTTAAACTGCCAGAAAAAGATATGGAAAAAATACGAGGTAATGAAATAGGTATGATATTTCAAGATCCAATGACTTCCTTAAACCCTGTATATAGTATAGGAAATCAAATGATAGAAATGCTAGCAAAACATAAAAAGTTAAGTAAATCGGAGGCTTTTAAACAATCAGTAAGCATGCTATCGATAGTTGGTATACCTAGTGCTGAGAAGAGAATGAGGCAATATCCTCATGAATTTTCTGGTGGAATGAGACAGCGGGTAATGATAGCTATGGCATTATGCTGTAGTCCAAAACTACTCATAGCAGATGAGCCTACTACAGCCTTAGATGTGACTATCCAGGCACAAATATTAGAGCTTATGAAGGATCTTAAAGAAAAGCTAAGCACCTCCATCATTTTAATTACTCACGATTTAGGTGTAGTTGCAGATGTATGTAACAGGATAAATGTTATGTATGGTGGGTTAATTGCTGAGACTGGTACAACTAGGGACGTATTTTATAATCCTAAGCACCCATATACTTGGGGCTTACTTCAAAGCATACCTAACCCTAAAAACTTAGTCAAACAGAGATTAAAGCCTATTGATGGGCAGCCGCCAGACCTTTTGAAACCACCAAAGGGATGCCCATTTGTAGCGAGATGCGAATATGCTATGAGGATTTGCAGTGAAAATAGACCTCCTTTATTTGAAATTGGTGAAAATCATAAAGCAGCATGTTGGTTAAATCATCCACAAGCACCTCGAGTTAAAATAAACCTAAGAAGGGAGGCGTAATGATGGATGCACAAAAGGATTTTATAGAAATTAAAAATCTTACAAAGTTTTTTCCAGTAAACAAAGGTATTTTAAGTAGGAAAAAGAGTTTTGTAAAAGCTGTTGACGATGTGTCTTTCACTATAAAAAAAGGCGAGACACTGGGACTTGTTGGAGAATCTGGTTGTGGTAAAACTACCTTGGGAAGGACTATTATTAGGCTATATGAAGCAACTTCTGGGGAAATTATATATGATGGTGTAGATATTGCAAAGCTAACACTTCGAGAAATGAATAGCTACAGAAAGAAAATGCAGATGATTTTCCAAGATCCCTATGCTTCCTTAGATTCTAGAATGACTGTTGGAGATATAGTGGGCGAGTCCATTGATATACACAAACTATTAAAAGGTAAAGATAGAGAGGACAGAGTGCAAAATTTACTTAAGATGGTTGGACTAAATAGCGAACATGCCAGTAGATATCCCCACGAATTTTCAGGGGGACAAAGGCAGAGAATAGGAATTGCAAGGGCCTTAGCAGTTCAGCCAGAGTTTATTATATGTGATGAGCCCATATCGGCTCTTGATGTATCTATACAAGCGCAGGTAGTAAATATGCTAGAAGATTTACAGAATGAAATGGGACTTACTTATTTATTTATTGCCCATGACTTATCTATGGTTAAACACATTGCTAAAAGAGTAGGCGTTATGTATCTCGGTAAAATGGTTGAGATAACAGATAGTAATGAACTCTACACACACCCGTTACATCCATATACTAAGGCGTTATTATCAGCTATTCCTATACCAGATCCAGATGAATCTGCAAAGAAAACTAGGATAGTGTTAGAAGGAGAGATACCTACACCCATTGATCCACCAAAAGGCTGCAGATTTAAGGGACGTTGCATCTACGCTATGGAAATATGTTCAGAATTAGAACCTATTTTAAAGGATTTAGGCAGGGAACATTATGTAGCTTGCCATTTGTATTAAGACACTTTTAAGTAAACAAATACACTAGCAACCTTCACGTTTTATTTAATTGATATCACTTACAATCTGTTAATATTAGGTGTTAATCACCTAATAAATATATATATGAGGGGGACTCAAAATGTTAACAAACCGAACTAAGAAAATTTCTGGTATAGTTCTTACCATAGCTCTTTCAGCAACTATGTTTATGGGCTGTGGCGGTAAGAAAGAAAACAATGCCACTAAACCAGACACGGATACTAAGCCAATTGTAGAAGAAAAGAAAGTACCTCAAGTTATAACTTTCAATCTTGGAGCAGACCCAAAAACCATTGACCCTGCACTAAACGCAGCAGTAGATGGCTCAACTGTAATTGCGAACGCATTTGAAGGTTTAATGAACGTAGATGATAACGATATGCCAATACCAGGTGTAGCAGAAACCTATGAAATTTCAGAGGATGGACTTAAATATACCTTCCATTTAAGAAAAGAAGCAGTATGGTCAGATGGACAGCCAGTTAAGGCAGGAGATTTTGAATATGCTTGGAAAAGAGCATTAAACCCTGAAACAGCAGCTGAGTATGCTTATCAACTATATTATTTAAAAAATGGTCAAGGCTACAATGAAAGCCAGCTTCCAGATGGTGATGTTAGCCCAGGAATAAAAAAGGCTACAGTGGATCAAGTAGGAGTAAAGGCTATTAATGATAGTACTTTAGAAGTAAACTTAGAATATCCTACAATATATTTCTTATCTTTAATGGCTTTTCCAACTTACGCACCTGTGAGACAAGATGTTGTAGAAGGCAACGAACAATGGACATTAAAGCCTGAAACTTATATTTGTAATGGTGCTTTTAAAATGACAGAGTGGAAGGCAAAAGATGTTATTGTATTTGAAAAAAATGAAAAGTATTGGAATGCAGCTAGTATAAAGTTAGACAAGATTAACTATAAAATGTTAGAAGACCAAAATGCAGCTTTGGCTGGTTTTAAAGCGGGTCAATTAGATTTAATACAAAACCCACCACAACAAGAAATACCTAATTTAGTAGCTGATGGCACTGCTAAAATATTCCCAAGTTTATCAACTTATTATTTCTGTTTCAATCTTTCACCAGAAGCTGCTAAAATCGATGCAGCAGCAGCAAAAGCAATAAAAGATCCTAAAGTAAGAAAAGCATTATCTTTAGCAATTGATAGAAAGACAATAGTTGAAAAGGTAACTTTAGGTGGCCAAATACCAGCTACAAGTTTTGTTCCAACAGGAATTCCAGATCATACAGGAGCTGATTTTACAAATAAAGAATATTATAGCGCAGAAGCTAATATAGATGAAGCTAAAAAACTTTTAGCAGAAGCTGGATATGCTGATGGAGTAGGCTTCCCTAACATGACATTAATGTACAATACAAGTCAAGGACATCAAAATATTGCAGCTGCAGTTCAAGATATGTGGAGAAGTAATTTAGGTATTCAAATAGATTTAAGAAATCAAGAGTGGAAAGTTTTCCAAGTAACTAGAAACGAAAAACAATATCAAATTGCAAGACATGGCTGGTCAGGAGATTATATAGATCCAATGACTTTCTTAGATTTATTTGTAACCAATGGTGGAAATAATGATGCAGCTTATAGTAATGCTAAATTTGATGAAAAAATAAATGGTGCTAAAAAAGAAACAGACCCAGCTAAGAGAATGGCACTATTACATGAAGCAGAAGACATTCTTATGGAAGACATGCCTATAATACCTGTGTATTATTATACAACGATAGTGTGTGAAAAACCTACTATAAAAGATGTAAGAATATCTCCACTAGGCCAAGTTTACTTTACTAAAGCGTATGTTACAGAAAAATAAGTAAACAAAATTTAATTTTATTTTTGAAAAGAGCTCAGTTCTGAGCTCTTTTTGCAATGTCTAAGATCGTAGATATCTGAAAGTATTATAATTAAATGATATTTTATATATACTTTAGTAATACATTAAAAAATCTAAATTGGGAAGTCTATAAGTATAATATTTACGATGCTGGAGAATTAATAAATACTCGGCGTTTAGTACAGATATAGGGAGGAATATTCATGGAACACTCAAAAATAAGAGAAATTAATGGAATAAACCACATTGGAGATGTGCCAAGTGCGAAGAAAGGAATAATAGATTATCTTTCTGGAGAAGACAGATATAAAGACTCTGTGCCAGAAAATAGACTTAACTCCTACAAAAAAGGGCGTGAAATAGCAGTAGAGATTGAAAATATTATGAATGGAGACCAAAGAGCTTATTAGGCTTAAATAAGTTTACTGATATTTCATAAGAAAAGTCTCCCACTTCAGTATAAGGCATATTCAAAAAAATAACTAGTCAGTATGCTTGTTATTTTCTTTCATATGCCTAAGTGGGAGATAGATATTGAGAGCTGACATGTCCAAGGAAGCAATACAAAGATAGTATACGCTATTAGAAAAAGAAATTCATCAGTTATATTGTTAAAAAAATAACATTGAAATCGGTTTTTTTATTCTTATTAAAAACTCATTTCAAAAATCTTAATTAGTTTATTGAAAAATTTATTTTGCATTTTACTATAAAACAGTTTTTTTAATGCTTATATATCAAGGTGCGAGAGAGAATATCCTATTTTATGCTTTTCTTTTTAGTATATATTCCTCAGACACTTTAAGTTGATAAATTGTGAAAGTAAATGAATAATTTATAACAATGCTTGCAGTTTTCTGAAAAATTTGATAATATATTAATAATTTATAAATAATTAATATATTATTAATAAAAACGCAAGGGGAGGGCTAAAAATGGCTGAAAAAAGAGAAAATTGGGGATCGAAGATCGGACTTATTCTAGCAATGGCAGGAAACTCAGTAGGACTTGGTAACTTCTGGAGATTTCCATACCAAGCTGCAAAAAATGGTGGCGGAGCTTTCATGCTTCCTTATGTAATGGCTCTTATTTTAATCGGAATACCGTTAATGATGGTAGAATGGATGATGGGAAGACTTGGCGGAAGATACGGACATGGAACGGTAGGGTTTATGGTGTATATTCAATCAAGGGACAAGATTAAGCCTAGAAAAGCAATTATATTAGGTTCTTTATGTGGAATGTTAGTTATCGGAGTTACACTACTAGTAAATTCATATTACAATCATTTAATAGGATGGACGCTAGGTTATAGCTTTTTATCTGCTACTGGTGGATATTCTGATATGGCTGTAAGCACAGGACAGTTTTTTGTAAACTATATACAAAATCCTGCTTATGTATTTACTTTCTGGATTATTAGTCTATCATGTTTAGCTCTAGCAGTTACAAGAGGAATTCAAAAGGGAATAGAATCTTGGGCAAAGATAATGATGCCTGTTCTGTATTTATTTGGATTTATATTAATTTATAAAGCATTAACTATAGGGTCACCAGTTAACCCTGATTGGTCAGCTATTAAAGGTTTAAATTACCTTTGGACTCCAAGATGGGAAGACTTAAGCTTTAAAGGAGCACTTGCAGCAGCAGGTCAAATTTTCTTTACATTATCATTAGGTATGGGAATAATTCAAAACTATGCTTCTTATTTAAAGAAAGATGATGATATTGTAACATCATCAATGACAACAGTAGCCTTAAATGAATTTGCAGAGGTAATATTAGGTGGAAGTATCGCAATACCAATTACTTACGCTTTCATGGGTGTAGAAGGTTTAAGTCAATCAATAGGACTATCTTTTATAGCTTTACCTAATATTTTTAGAACTATGGATGGCGGTAGATTACTTGGAACACTTTGGTTTATGTTATTATTCTTTGCAGGCTTTACTTCAGCTATTGCAATGTATAATTACCTAGTAACAATTTTAGAGGAAGGCATGGGTATGGCAAAAAAGAAAGCTTCTTTAATGGTTTTCTTAGGATATATAATAGTTGGATTGCCAGTTGCACTAGAGCCTATACTTACAAAAACAGCAGAACTTGCTTATTTTACAGAGGTTGATAATTGGGTTGGTTCTTATTTACTAGTTGTAATGGGTCTTATAGAAATAATTGTAGCTGGATGGCTTATGAAAGATAATGCACTAGATGAAATAAACAGTGGATCTTACTGGAAAGCACCAAAATGGATATATAGTGTTATGATTAAGTTTGTAACTCCAGTAGTTATAATAACTATTTTAATAGGATCAACAGTATCTTACTACAAAGATGGATATTTTAAACTTATACCAACTTTTGTAGCAGAGACACCAGTGTTAATTCCTTGGGTAAATGGCGCAAGAGCGGTTTTACTAACAGTATTTGTTATAGGATTTATTGGAACTTATAAGAGTATAAAAGCTATTTATGGCCAAGAGGTTGTAGAAAACAAGGTTCTTATAAGAAAGTAATAATTAGAAATGTTGGGGATAACAATTAATAATTGTTATATTCTGGTTAATAATACTAGGGGGTAACAGGTAATAACTGTTACCTATCTTCTAAAATATAAGGGGGTAGAGATATGAGTGGTCAAGCATTAGGGTTTATGTTAGTAATGTGGGTTGGAATAATAGCTTCAGCAGCTCTAGGCCTAAGAGCTGTATTAAAGATTAAATAAGAAAAGAGTGAAGAGGTATGAATATTGATGAAGTCGTAGACTTAAGGAAAATTACTTTATATTATGCAATTACAAGTGCCTTGTTTTTAATGTTATCTTCACAATTTACTGGATTTATTATGCCTTTGGTGTTTATTATTCCAATATATATGGGGCTTATGGCCATTAAGGCAAGACGAAAGAGTGGATACTTAATAGGAATGGCAATAGTACCTTTAGCCTTTGCTATCTCAGTGCTTTGGATACGATACTCACTTAGTATTTTTGCTGATAGAGCTAATCAAATTGCTAAAATGAGCGCAGAGCTTAGTATGTCAAGCACAGCAGCACAAGTAATTATAATAAGTTTTTTTACATTAAGTATTATAATGATAGGTACATCTGTAATGTTGTTTGTAAATTTACGTAGACATAAAGAACTTTTCACATAAAACAATTATAGTTTTCAAAATAAAAACGCTGAGACTTTGTTTCAGCGTTTTTGTTTTGAAATAGGGTACACTAATATGTATATCTTAGTAGATATATTTTTAAAATTTAAATTAAAGGAAAAGTTTGATTTTAATTATAAAAACTATTAAATAATCAATGAATTGAACGATAATATAATTATACAGTTAATAATTATATACTATTGTATAAAGATTTTTAATATAAGTTGAAGCAGGTGATTTAATGAGGTATGTATCCACCTATTGTTTACGTGAAAGTATGAAACTAGCAAAAAATATTTATTCCGATGATGAGAGAATATTACTTGCAGCAAACGTATTATTAACAAAAGAGTATATTGAAAGTTTGCACAGATTAGGTATAAGTGGAGTTTATATTGAAGATGAGATGTCAGAAAATATTAACGTGAAAAATGTTATTTCTGACCACTTAAGAGTAGAGGCAGTAAAAGCAATAAAAGAAGTATATAATAACCCAAATAGCTTAATAAAGAGTATCGAAAAGATTGAAAGCATTGCTGTAAAAATTATTGAGGAGATATTAAACAGCAAAAATGTTATGATCAACATGATAGATATGAAAACTTTTGATAATTATATGTATTATCATTCAGTAAACGTGGCAGTGCTATGTGCAGTTATTGGTATTTCTTTAAACTTTGAAAAAAGCAAGCTAGAAAAATTAATTTCAGCAGCACTATTACATGATATTGGAAAAGTTTTTATACATAAAGAAATATTAACCAAGAAAGAGGCGTTAACAAAAGAAGAAAATGATATTTTAAGAACCCATTCAGAAGAAGGGTATAAGCATATAAAAAATCATTATAGTATCGCTGTAACTTCCTATGTAGGAATACTACAACACCATGAAAGGTATGATGGAAAGGGCTATCCAGATGGAAAGAAAGGAAATGACATTTCCCACTTTGGACGAATAATAAGTATATGTAATGTATATGATAATTTAGTATCAAGAACACCATCTAAAGAAGCTTCACTTCCTTCTGAGGCAATTGAGTATATTATGGCTAGTGCTGGAACAGAGTTTGAATCGGAACTCGTGAATATCTTTCTTAAGAAGGTGTCCCCTTACCCTATAGGAACAATTTTAAAATTAAGTAATGGAAAGAAAGCAATTGTAATTGAAAATAATGAAGATTGCTCAATGAGACCTAAGGTTAGGGTTATTGATGGA
>CALJTN010000089.1 GCA_937976175.1 uncultured Clostridiaceae bacterium
ACAGCTTAAGTAATAGGCTGTTTCCTCTCAATTATAATGATACACTATTTATTTCTTATGGATAGAATCAACTAACATGTTTTCTATCTACTGTAAGAAATTCGTAATATTAAAGTTTATAGTAATATACATATCTCTTCCAATAATCCTTCCAAGTGGCTAACTATCTAGATACTGAGGAAGTCCTTAAACAGTAGAATATCTTTTTTGCAAGTACAGAATTAAATGTAGAAATCTGTTTTAAAATTTCTTAGCAACATCCGGCTATACTTTAACCTTACTAATCAATTTTTCAAGATACATTGATTTCATCTGTCTGCTGGCCATAGCTTGCTTAATAGGTGGAAGTTTTAATATTACAGACAAAATAGCTGCCATAGCTCTATGGCTTCCAAAGGCTTGGTTATCAAAGATTAAGTCTTGCAACTGTCCTTTCTCTATAGCCATCAGTACAACCCTATGAACTGAATTGACAGGTGTAATGATTTTCTCTTCACGTCGTTTTAGAAGTATACTCCTGCGAGAACAGGCTCTTGCACAAACCCCACAGCCTAAGCACACCTCTTCATTAATCTTAACTCTTTTTTCTTTCTTTTCTTTTGATGATTCCTGTACTTCAAAATCAATAGCCCCAATAGGACAAACTTCAAGACATTTGCCACATTTAGTACAGCTATCCTGATTAATTATAGGGATATACCCTGTAGTTTGCACAGGATGCAGCATGCCAAACTTCTTTGCTACAATCATAGCTTCACAGCAGCAACCACAGCAATTACAAATAAACGTTACACCCTCTTTAACATTTTCACCGCACTGTACAAGATTATTCTCATAAGCTTGATGTAAAAGTTCGAGACACTCAGAGACTTCTACTCTTCTTGCATGATTATGTTTCACCAACGATGTGGCTGTACTGTCAAAGGTCATACATATATCCATAGGAGCGTCGCAAGACTTTCCTACTATATGAGACATTTGACCACCACCTTTGCTTTTAAACAAAACAAAACATATCATATATCTATTAATATGTAAATATTTTACTTTTTTATTTCTCTCATAGTGTTTGTTTCTTTCTATTTTTATATTTAACTGACATCACTACTCCTGGTAATAACTTTGTCCCAATCTCAATCAGATAGTTTTCCCATTCTTTTGTATAAAAAATACGTTGCTGAGAAAACTTGTATCTTCTCACACAACGTATTTAAACATCATTCTTTTACCCAGTAATACTTGCAATCATTAGACCTTTCAATAAATCCATACTCTATTAAATACCTTCTAATCGTGGCATAGTCCTCATATATTCTTTCTAAAACTCTGTTTATTTCTTTTTCAGAGTACCTTTTCCCTTTTGAAAAATTCTTAACTACTTCAGATAAAACTATTATTTTCTTCTTTTCCTTAGCTGGAAACGTCTTAATTGCTCCATTTTCATCCATATAATTTTTAATTGTAGTTTCTCTTTCTTTATCCGTGATATTGTATCTATCATCTATAGTCGTGGCTGTTTTATGAGCGTCACATAAAGTATCTTTGTCTAATGTATTTACCTTTTTCTTTGTATCTGATGCTACTAACTCCATCATTGCTAAAAATAACCTTGCTTGCTTTTCTTTTTCACGTAATTTATAACGATGATTTCTTATGGTAGACTGTGCTACCCCTACCTTTGATGCAATCTCTTTATCAGTTACTCCTGATGCTATTAAGACTAGTAGCTCTTTTTGCACTTGCGATACCCCTATAAATGATGGATTCATCCCCAATAAATACTCTAGGGTAGATCCATGCTTTTCTTCAATATGAAGTTCAACTGCTTTTCTTGAATCATAAAGTATAGAGCCTATTTCATATATTCTCCCCTTTGTAAATTCCTTCTCACAAATGATACATTGATAACTTTCATTTCCCTCAATATATCCTTTTTTTACTTCTTCAATCGTTGCCTCCCAAAATAATTCTCTATTACTTTCATGCATAGTATCCAGCCCCTCTTTAATATTTATCATTATATTAATAATATATCATTTTTAAGTTTTTGTCTATATATATATAAACTTTTTATTGTTTAGTCTATAATTTTTTATTTTACCTTCATAGTTTTTATATCCTAAATGCTTTGCAAGCACATTTTTCTTATTCATTAACTCTAAGTACACCCTATTTGTTATTTTATAAATATTGAAGTACTTACTGTCTTAATAAATTATAAGACTACATTTTTTAAGATAAGGATTCTACTCGAATAGCCGAAATATATTATATCGTGCTTATCAACAAATTAGCTTCTTAACCTACACCCTGTATACTCTATTTACATTATTCAAGGAGGTCCAACTTAAGTGAAAATTACTTTTAAAACAGTCTTCTCACATATTACTTATATCTTAATTCTTTTCGGATGTTATTTTTTAATTAAAAAAGCCCCCTCATTCACGCCACCTATTCTACTTGTTATAGAATATTCTTCATATATTCTATTTGGACTCGGCATGCTCTTAAGCATTCGATTTAATCAAGGGAGAGTCTTTCTCATTATTTTATTACTTACCCTATTTCAATTGTTTTTAAACTATTATTCAAAGTTATCAGTGCACATCACAACTTATTCTCAGGTCCTTTATCCTGTGACATGCATACTTTTACCTCTTAATATTGTTGTTTTATCTCAATTAAAGGAACGAGGTATATTCTCTTTATGGGGAAAAATACGCATCTCTTTTATACTTATCGAGATGTTAGTTATATACAGAATTGCTGTGTCCATTGATCCATTCATACAAAAGGTAGTGGATTATAAATTTATAAATATCCCTTTAGAGAAGACGATTATGCATCAAGTAGCTTTGCTAATATTCTTTTTAACGCTGCTATTTTTTATAATAAAAGCATACTTCAAAAATAGTATCTTTGAAGTACGCTTAATAGGTGTTATTATTTCTGTTTTCACAGCCCTTATTTTCATTAATGATAAGCTATCTTTTTCTATATTTTTAAGTGCAGCTGGCTTAATGTTAATTACCGGTATCATTGAAGATTCCTACTCTATGGCCTATCTTGATGAGCTTACAGGAATTCCCTCTCGCCGTGCGCTTAGGGAGGACTTGATGAAACTCGGAAATAAATATGTTATTGCAATGGTAGATATTGATTTTTTCAAAAAGTTCAATGATAAATACGGCCACGATGTTGGTGATGATGTTTTAAAACTGGTAGCTTCTAATTTAGTTCAGGTCACAGGTGGTGGAAAAGCCTTTCGTTATGGAGGCGAAGAATTTACAATACTGTTTACAGGTAAATCTATCAATGATATGATACCACATTTGGAAGACTTGCGTGTGCAAGTATCTAAATCAGGGTATACACGAAAACCCACAAAAACTCAGACAT
>CALJTN010000090.1 GCA_937976175.1 uncultured Clostridiaceae bacterium
GTTTCAGATATGGATAAGTATAAGTGTTCAGTCTATCATAAGCAATTAAGAGATAATCATACGTATCCATGTGGCGTATGTATTAAAGTTTGTCCTATTGGAGCTGATCGTAAAATATATGGCAAAACTTCTATTACTCAGAAAGGAATAGAACATTGCAGAAGCTTTGGATCAAAATAGCACCTTATATCCTAGGACGTCTGTAACTCACAATGATTGAAATGATAAAGATAGTCGTTGGCAAATGCCAGGGATATTGAGTCTTTAGGGGAGATATGTTAAAATGACGGTAAGTTTACTATAGGAGGATATTATGGCAATTTACGAATCGGGCGGAAATTGTTATTTCAGACTTTAAAGAATGAATATCACGTAGTTTTGATCATACGGGTATGCCTGATTCATTAAATCAAGGAGAAATAGAAGTTAACATGTCTGATAATATCTAGAGCATTAGTTGTAAATTATATATTACTCAAAAATATGGGGGGAATAGCATGATTTTTATTGAACTGCTAAAAGTTGTCTTTTTAGGAATAGTTGAAGGAATTACGGAATGGGTGCCTATCAGTAGTACTGGGCATATGATATTGGTTGAGGAATTCATCCAGTTAAATGCTTCAGAAGCATTTAAAGAGATGTTTTTTGTGGTCATTCAATTAGGAGCTATTATGGCCGTTGTTCTTCTTTATTTTCAGAAATTAAACCCTTTTGCAACTAAAAAGTCTACACAAGAAAAGAAAGACACTATGAAGATTTGGTACAAAGTAATAGTAGGTGTCATTCCAGCAGCGGTTACAGGGCTACTTTTTGACGATTTCTTGAATGAACACTTTTATAATTATCAGACTGTTGCCATCATGTTAATTGTTTATGGCGGTCTCTTTATTGTCATTGAAAATAAAAACAAAAATAAAGTTACGAAAGTCAATAATTTTAATGAATTATCCTATTTGACAGCTTTCTATATCGGTATGTTTCAAATATTAGCTTTAGTTCCTGGAACGTCACGTTCAGGGGCAACTATTATCGGTGCAATTATTCTTGGGGCATCACGGCATATTGCAGCTGAGTATTCGTTTTTTCTCTCTATTCCAATCATGTTTGGTGCAAGTGCATTAAAACTGCTTAAATTCGGTTTTAGTTTTACAGGCTTTGAGATCGTCTCTTTGTTAACTGGAATGATAGTTGCTTTTCTTGTTTCTATCTTTGCTATACGATTTTTATTGGCTTACATCAAGAACAATGACTTTAAGCCATTTGGTTGGTATCGTATCATATTAGGTTTGATCTTAATTGCGTACTTTACTCTTAAATAAATATAATCTAAATAATAGATTGTATCTATAGCACTATTCTTAAGAAAGAGAAAATTACAATTTAGGTAATTGATTAATTTTTTACATATAGGTAATTGATTAAATTTTTCCTTGACAATGTTTCTAAGCAATTTTATAATAAGTAAGGAATAAGCAATCAAATAACTTGTTAGGAGAGGCTCCTAAATGAACATAGGCTATTGCCCAAAAATGTCGAGAGACGCCAATGGGTAGAACAGGCACGATCGGATTAAGGTCTGCTTAAGATAGCTGATTCAAATTTTGAATCTACGTCATTTAGTGCTGAAACCCAGACCAGGAGTTAATAGGCAACAGCCATAATGGAAAAGCATCTTTATTAATAGCGTTCTCAGTGAGTGCTTTAATATGACTTTTATGGATGCTTAGGTATGAAATAGACATACCTTTGTTCATGTATGTATACTAACGACTCTTGGGAGTCGTTTTTTTATTGCTTTAAATCAAAGGAGGTGAGTTCATATGGAAGTTGATAATGATGTCCCTTTGTCGGGCAGCCAGTGTATAAAAAAACTTAAAAAAATAAAAACTAAAGTAAAATCGGAGGGATTATCATGGAAAAATTCAAACAAGCTATTTGGACTCATGTGGCAAATCGGGATATGGAGTCTTTAAAAAAATTACTAAGTGAATCAGAAACGATTGAGATATTAGATGTAATGAGAGAATTATCCTCAGATGAACAAGCAATTGTTTATAGACTGTTATCTAAAGATAAGGCATTACTAGTATTTGAACAATTAGATACCCACTTGCAACAAAAACTATTATCATCCTTCACAGAAGATAAGGTAATAGAAATGATTTCAGAATTAGCCCCAGATGACAGGGTGAGGCTATTAGACGAATTACCTGCAAAAGTAACAAAAAAGCTGGTTAGCTCTCTGTCACCAGAAGAGAGAAAAGAAACAGCATTACTGATGGGGTACGAAGAAGAAACAGCTGGTAGGATTATGACAACAGAATATGTAAGACTAAAAAGAAGCTATACAGCTACCGAAGCCTTAGATAAGGTGAGGGCTAATGCTCAAGATAAAGAAACGATTTATACTATTTATATTACTGATGATAGTAGAAGGCTAGAAGGGGTACTTTCTTTAAGGGAGCTTGTGATGGCTTCCTCTGAAAAAAAACTTGAAGATATTATGCACAAAAGAGTGATTAAGGTATCGACTAGTACAGACCAAGAAGAAGTGGCTCGTACATTGCAGGAACTAGACCTATTAGCCCTACCAGTAGTAGACAAAGAAAATAGGTTAGTAGGAATTATTACGATTGATGATGCCATGGATATCTTAGAAGAAGAAACAACAGAGGATATCTTTGATAAGGCAGGTTTAGCTGACTTAAACATCAGAGAGTCTGACCGAAGTGAGCGGTTAGTAAATGGGCCTGTCTTTCAAATCTGGAAGGTACGACTACCTTTCCTCATTATAACAATGCTTGGTGGATTAATGGCAGGGGTGGTTATTGAAGCCTTTGAAGAAGCACTAAAATCTATTGCAGCCGTTGCTATATTTATCCCTGTTATAATGGATATGGGTGGAAACGCAGGCACTCAGTCTTCTACAATCTTTGCCCGTGGGTTAATTCTAGGACATATTAATATCAAGAAATTCCTAAATCACTTAGGTAAAGAAACGTTTGTAGGATTAAGTATGGGAATACTAGTAGGTGTGGTAACTGGTATTATTGCATCTGTATGGCAAGGCATTCCAGAGTTAGGGATAGCTGTAGGTTTAGCATTGACAATTACTATGACATTGGCAACAGCATTAGGGTTTTTCATTCCATTTATGTTATTTAAACTCGGTATTGACCAAGCAGCAGGAGCAGATCCAATTATTACAACCATTAAAGATATATCAGGATTATTAATTTACTTTGTATTAGTATCACAGTTTTTAGGATACCTTCTATAAAAACTATATAAAAACAAATTCGGATATATGTAATCTATGAAAGCTATAGACAGTGGAATGCTTAGTGATAATTAGGTAAGTATACAAAAAACGACTCTAGAGGGTCGTTTTTTCATGACATAAGCATTATTTACAAAAATATTGTTTAGGATAATTAGGAAGGACAAAGATAATGATTTGGTAAAACAAATAAAAATTTTTTTTAAGATTTACAATCTACATCAGGGGGACAGGATAAATGAAAAAACATTGGTTTATTTTTTTATGCACTACTGTTTTTTGTGTTGTATCAGGTAGTATAGCTATTAACTCTATCAAACTAAATTCTAAAAACATAGATAACTCAAATTATTATAAAGTGCAAGATATTGGAGGAAGCATAAGTATTTCTGAACCCGAGAGTAACTCGGATGAACAAAAAGAGGCTTTATCTATCATTCATGTTCAAGTAGATGGGGAAGTATTGCAGCTTTCTAGGACACCTGTTCTTTTGGGTGGAAATTATATGGTTCCGGCAGAAGAGGTGATTGCAAAGCTTGATGCAGAGTTTTCGTGGGATCATATAAGTAAGCAGATCGTGATTAGTAAAGAGGATATGACAATGCTTTTTACTATAGATAGTACCATTGTTTCTGTAAATGGTGTGTCTGAAAAAGTTGAGGTAGCGCCTATTATATTAGAGCAAGAGGTACTGATTCCTATTAAGTTTATTGCTCAGAAATTTGGTATTACCAAACATAGAGATGATGAGTCAAAAATAATTATTTTAGAAAAGCCAAGCCAGTTGCTTTTACCTTACACTAAGGCTTTGGACATATTTCAAGAAGGAGTAACTGCACAGGTAACAGATATAGATACAGGTATTACTTATTATGTAAAAAGGATTGGTGGACAAGACTTCGCTGATGTAGAACCCCTAACTGCAGAGGATACAGAAAACTTATTATATACATATGATGGTGAGTGGAGCTGGAAAAGAAGAGCTGTTATCGTTACTATTGATGGGATGGATATAGCCGCCTCAATGGCAGGTATGCCACATTCAGGAAGAGAGGATGCCCCTTTTGGAGCTATTGTAGATAACCGCAGCGGAGGAACTGGACGGGGGATTAACCTTAATAGTATAAGAGATAATAATATGAATGGGGTTGTAGATATTTATTTTTATAACAGCTTAGTACCTGGATTAAATAGAGTAGATGAAAGACATCAACATATGGTTATGAAAGCAGCTAAGTATAAGAAGTAGATACAAAGAGCAAATAAAGGAGGACGTTTATGTGAGAAACCTGTTTATTTTCATCACCATGTTTTGGATTATGGCGTCTATTTTAAAAGTTGAGGCTGCGCCAAATCAGATTATGCCAGAAGAATATCACCTTAATTTATATAGAGCAAAGGTAATAGATATAAAAGAAATTATAGAGGACACGGCTACTTCTAGTAAAACACAAATTGTAAAAATAAAGATTATGAATAAAGATCATAAAGGCTTTGTTACAGAAGTAACCAATACAATGACGGGAAATACTTTATATGATATTGTTCTTAAAAAAGGGATGCTGATTTCAGTACATAAGGAAGAGTGGGAGACTGGAGAAGTGTTTTTTTATGTCATTGGTTATGAAAGAGTCAATTATGTAATACAGATTATAGCTCTGTTTTTAATATGTCTTATTGTAATTGGGGGGCAAAAAAGTATAAAAGCTATTGTAGCTTTATCAGTAACTATTTTTCTTATTTTATATGTGCTGATACCATTGCTTCTTAGAGGTTTTAGTCCGATTGTTATTTCGATTGCCGTTTGTGCACTGGCTACGGTTATTACCCTAAGTACAATAGCAGGATTTAATAAAAAATCATTATCTGCTATTATAGGAACTATAGGCGGATTAATAATTGGAGGTTGTATAGCGTATTTTTATGGTGTCACAGCAAAGCTTACAGGGTTTAATAGTGCAGAAGCACAAATGTTAATGTACCTTCCTGAGCGGATTACATTTGATTATAGAGGACTGCTTTTTTGTGGTATCATTATTGGAGCATTAGGTGCAGCTATGGACGTTTCTATATCTATAGCATCGGCCCTTACAGAACTCTTAGAAAGAGATGCGAAGCTCTCATTAAGCCAGATCGTAAGGCATGGCATGAATATAGGGCGAGATATTATGGGAACAATGGCAAATACGTTAATTTTAGCTTATACAGGGGCTTCGCTGACTATGCTACTAATTTTTATTGGATTTAATAAATCTGTTAATGAAATTATTAACTTAGACTCTGTAACTACTGAAATTATTCGAGCTATTGCAGGAAGTATTGGCTTGCTGTTTGCTATACCATTGACAGCGGTAACCTTTGCGTTGCTATCGGGCAAACGCTTTACAAATAGAGATGACATCAAGGAGGAGAAAATAAATGGTTAATTCTAAAGCAAAATCATTGAAAGCTAAAGTTAACTCATTAAAGTCAAGAAGATTTTTAAAAAGAGGCAGCCTGCTTATGAGCATTTTTTTATTAGCGGCATATACAATAGGTATTTCTCAGCTCTTGGCCTGTCCTCATTATGATGAAAATGGAGAAGAGTATTACTGGTATTTTGATGAGGATGCTAGTAGTACAATGCTTTATATGAAAGATGAGTATGACCGTTTTGTTTATCTTGATACTGATTATAATGTTTTATCAGAGGAATACAAAATTTACCTATACTATGATAATGAAAGTTTTTCATTTGGCAATAAAAATAGTTTAAAGGTAGGTAATACGGATTATTGGTTGGACACACCTATTAAATATATTTCATTAGAAAATGCTTCTGCTATAACAAGCAACCTTTACTTATTAGCCTATTCAATTGATACTACAGAGTTTACTAAGGCACGGCATAAAGATATTTTAAATACACTTAATGAAACAATTAAAAAAAATGAAATGAGACCTATTGAAAGTAAAGTATTAAATATAGAACCTAAAATAGTTAAAGAGTACTCTGATACAACGCCAACGAGCGAGACGAAAATTAGAAAGTTGTCAGTACCTCTTCAAATTACGATTCAATTGGGAGATCTTTCTTTACAAAAATCAGATATTGAAAAGTTGACAGGTATATATTTTGAGAATACTGGAACTAATCAGTACAGACCTGTTAAAATAAAAGGAACTTATGATGCTGCAAGTCATACCTATACTTTTTCCTCCAATAAGGCAGGTATACATACTATTTCCCTGACAGAAAACAATTCAGCTAGCCTTAAGCAGGCTAGAAGCAATAACAATATTGAGGAACCTGGAAGAATAGAGGAAGATGAAGGGCCTGCAGATAGCAGTGAAGAAGTGGAAGATCCTAATATTAAAGAAGAAGCAGAATTAGGAGCGGATGAAGAAATAGTTGAAAGTAAAGAGAGTGAGAAGGAAGACTTTGCACAAGTTATGCATACTCTTAGCAATAGTCAAGAGATACAAAATGACGAAGAAAAAGTTGAGCCAGAGGAACAAAGGGGTACCAGCATTCTGACGATAATATTAGGTGGAATGGCATCAGTGGCTATGGTAGGTTTCGCAATATATCAAGTTAAGGTTAATAAAAAATAACCTGTAATGTAAGAACAAGGCTATAGGTTGTTAAAATGTAAATTTATTCCCAATATGTTATCTCGTAGAGTTTGATTTCTCCATTAAGGCACTAATGCACTAATGCACAAATCAAACATAAAAGGAGAAGAAAAACGTTATATTTAACATTAGCAAATTTGCTAATTCAAAATTATAATTAAAATAAGCATTTATAAAGAGTGAAAATACAGATTAACTTAAAAAAGACGAGGAGAAAGAGAATGAAATTAGTGATATTAGAGCCATTAGGCATAGATGAAAATAAGCTTTTAGATATGGCAAAAAACACCGTCGGGGACAGAATGGAGATTGTGTATTACAATACACGAAAAGAAGATACAGAGACATTGATAGAAAGAAGTAAAGATGCAGATATTGTTGTACTTTCCAATTTTAAGTATCAAAAAGAAGTCATTGAAAAGTGTCCGCAGTTAAAGATGATTTGTGTAGCCTTTACAGGTATAGATCATGTGGATATAGCGTATTGTAAGGAAAGAGGCATTGTAGTATGCAATTGTGCAGGATATTCTACTGTTGCTGTAGCTGATCTGGTATTTGGTTTGCTTTTTGCACTTTATCGCCATCTTATTCCGTGCGATAAAGTAACAAGAGAGGGCGGAACGAAAGCTGGTCTTATTGGTTTTGAGCTAGAAGGCAAAAAATTTGGGATTATAGGGACCGGTGCGATAGGCTTAAGAACGGCCAATATTGCAAAGGCCTTTGGGTGTGAGGTTTATGCCTATAGCAGATCTGTAAAAGAAGGTGCGGGTGTTCAGTATGTGCATTTAGATACACTGCTTGCAACTTGTGATATTGTGTCTCTTCATGTACCCCAAAGTGACGAAACAATAGGGCTTATCAATAAAGAAAAACTTGCCCTTATGAAGAAAAATGCAGTGCTTATTAATACCGCAAGAGGGCCTATTGTAGATAGCACAGCACTTGCTGAGGCTTTAAAAAGTGAACAGATTGCAGGAGCTGGGATAGATGTATTTGAAGTGGAACCACCAGTCCCTACAGACCATCCTTTGTTTGATGCTCCCAGTATTGTAGTGACGCCTCATGTAGCTTTTGCAACTAAAGAAGCATTAGAAAAAAGAGCTGTCATCGTATTTGATAATATTGATAAATGGGTGCAAGGGAGTCCACAAAACGTTATATAATAGCTGAATAACTGAAGCAGCAGGCACCATATTATAGAGTATAAGTCTCCTTGGGAGTTCGGCACATACTATGAGCATAATATGATAGGTAATTTTAATAGATAAAAACACTTAAATAAAAAAATGAAAAAAGGTGTTGACATATTTAGGCGATTGGTGTAATATTATACAAGTCGCCACTAATAAGCGACACAGACAAAAAGACCTCAGGTCTTGATGTTAAAAGTTAAATGAACTTTGAAAATAGAATAGTAACCATAAAACCAGTCGATTCAAAAGAATTTCATTATGAGATTCGAATCTGTACTTGAAAAAGTACAAAACTGTATTTGAGAAAATACAAGTAATAAGTCACAAACATTCTAACGA
>CALJTN010000091.1 GCA_937976175.1 uncultured Clostridiaceae bacterium
GCCTCCAGCTAGGGGCTTTAGACCTGAATGCAAAAAGGTTGCTTTTATAATAGAATTAGACCCATATTTCATTCTTATCATGTCCACCGTTTTATCTAATGACTTATTCTTTTCTATATTTACATCTTCAAATAATGTTACTTGGCAAAATTCATTTGTACATAAGTCAGATATCGAAACTCCAAGGTGACGTATAGGCTCACCCTTCCATAGACTATCAAATAGATTACATACAGACTTACCTATATTAAAGGTGCAGTCCGTATAGTAGTCTAGCTTTTTCTGTTTACTAAGACTCATGAAGTCACTTGTCCTTATGCTTACCGACACTAATCCACAACAGTTTTGACTATTACGTAACCTCATTCCTACAGTCTCACATAAAGACAGCAGAACTTTATGAGCAGTGCTCTTATCATCCACATCAAAAGCCATGGTTGTTGAATTCCCTATACCTTTCATATCAATATGATTAGTACTTTTCACTTTTGAACTCTCTCTACCATTTGCATAATTCCATATCATTACACCGTGGCTTTTTAATCTTTCTCTTATAATGTCTGGATCATAATTAGCTAAATCACCTATTGTAAAAATATTTAGCTTGTTTAGTTTAGGAACAGTTGCTCTGCCCACCATAAATAAATCCCCTACTTCTAAACACCACATCTTTTCTTTTATTTCACTAGGGAATAAGGTGTGAACCCTATCTGGTTTCTTTAAATCACTTGCCACCTTAGCTAAAAGCTTATTATTTGAAATGCCTATGTTTACAGTAAAGCCTAGTTCTTTTTTAATTCTATCTTTAATTTCATAGGC
This sequence comes from uncultured Clostridiaceae bacterium, assembly GCA_937976175.1. Classification (GTDB taxonomy): domain Bacteria; phylum Bacillota; class Clostridia; order Clostridiales; family Clostridiaceae; genus Clostridium_AD. The sequence continues at coordinate 820 of CALJTN010000091.1, forward strand.
CAGTTCTAAATAATCTGGATAAAGGTGCTCCATATTTGTAAAATCTAAAAAACACTCATCTACTGAAAATCTCTGTATTGTAGGTGTATATTCTTTTAATATCTGAACCATTGCATTGCTACAGCGTATATATAAATCATAGTGAGGTGGAACTATTACTAGGTTCGGACATTTTTGTTTTGCAGTAAATATACTCTCTCCTGTTTTAATCTTATACTCTTTTGTTAGAATTGACTTAGCAAGGATAATCCCATGTCTGCTTAAAGGATCTCCACCTACAGCTGAAGGAATTTCTCTTAAATCTACTTCTTCTCCATGCTGCATTCTATCCGCCGCTTCCCAAGATAAATAAGCTGAATTAACATCAATGTGAAAAATAACCCTATTATCTTTATTCTCCATATATTACAATTCCCTTCCATAAAATACTATATTTCAATTATATACGAACATAAGTTCTGTGTAAATATAAATATGTCCTTCTTAGCATCTTTTTATTCGAGAAAATTCTAATAAGTATATAAAAATGGTATAATATATGCTATATATTAAATTATGAAAAGGTGGTTATATTAAATGAAGTTTTCTTTCGATCATAATAACATAAATGTGCTGGATTTAGATAAAAGCATAAAATTTTATAAGGATGCCTTAGGCTTTGTAGAAACTAGAAGAAAATATGCATCAGATAATAGTTTTACTCTTGTATTTTTAGGTGATGAAACTACTAACCATAAGTTAGAACTAACTTGGCTTAAGGATAGAACTGAGTCCTACAATCTAGGTGAGAATGAGTTTCATCTTGCTGTGGTTGCAGATGATTTTGATGCGGCCTACGCCCACCATAAAGAAATGAATTGCATATGTTATGAAAATAAACCTATGGGCATATATTTTATCATGGATCCAGATGGTTACTGGGTAGAGATTATTCCTAAAAGATAACTGTAGCTATAATAAAACTAAAATAAAAAGATGTTACTATTTTATTTATAGCAACATCTTTTTATTTTCTTTAAGTTTCTTTAACAATTGTAAGTTTATCGTCTACGATATCAATTGTTGCGCTACCTCCACTAGAAAGTTCTCCAAACAGTACTTCATCTACAAAATAAGTCTTTATTTCCTGCTGAACTACTCTATTGATTTCTCTAGCGCCATAAGCTTCTGAATAGCCCTTTTTACTTAACCAAGAATATAAATTATCTGTAACCTTTAATTTTATATTTTTAGCTAAAAGTTTTTCTTCAAACTGTTTCATTGCCTTCTTTGCAATTTGAAGGGCCATAGCTTCATCAATTTTGTTAAATACAACTATATTATCTAACCTATTTCTAAATTCTGGAGAAAACACCCGTTCCACTTCTTTAGAAATTGCTCCATCTGACCCTATTCTGTCTCCAAAACCAATTACATGTTTGCTAGCTTCTCTTGCTCCTGCATTGGAGGTCATTATTAAAATCACATTTCTAAAATCCGCCTTTTTACCAGTATTATCCGTAAGTGTTGCATAGTCCATCACCTGTAATAACACATTGAATATATCTGGATGGGCCTTTTCAATCTCATCTAGCAAAAGAACGCAATAAGGATTCTTTTTCATGGCATCAATTAATAGACCACCCTCTTCGTAGCCTACATATCCTGGTGGCGCACCAATAAGTCTTGCCACAGTGTGCTTCTCTTGGTATTCACTCATGTCAAATCTAATAAGTGGAATAGCCAAAGACTTTGATAACTGCTTACTTACTTCTGTTTTTCCAACTCCTGTAGGTCCCACAAAAAGGAGAGATGCTACTGGTTTTTCTTCTTCATTAAACCCTGCCCTAGATCTCTTTATAGCTCTTACTAAAGTGTCTATAGCTGCACTTTGCCCAAAAACCTGCTTCTTTAGATCAAGGTCTAGATTTTTCAATGACTCTATTTCATTATTTGATACACTTTTCTCTGGAATCTTTGCAATAGAAGCTACTATCTTTTCTACTGCACCTTCTGTAATAACAATGTCTTCTTCACTATCCTCAGCATAAAGTCTAGCATAGGCCCCGGCTTCATCCATAATATCTATAGCTTTATCTGGAAGATATCTATCTTTAATATATTTACTAGATAATTCTACTGCTGTTTTTAAAGCTTCCTCTTTGTAGATAACCTTATGGTAAGCTTCGTATTTATCCTTTAATCCCATAAGAATATTAAAAGTGTCTCCACTCGACGGCTCTGGAACCTCTATCTTTTGAAATCTTCTAGCTAGTGCACTATCTTTTTCAAAATGCTTTTTATATTCATCATAAGTAGTTGAGCCAATGAATCTCACCTTACCATCTGCAAGGAAGGGTTTTAAAATATTAGAAGCATCCATAGACCCTCCAGAAACTGACCCTGCTCCCACTATGGTATGAATTTCATCAATGTACACTATAGCTTTTTCTTCTTTACTAATCTCTCTTAATACTCTCTTTATACGTTCTTCAAAGTCACCTCTATACTTTGTACCTGCAAGAAGGGACCCCATATCCAAATAGTATATCTTACTTCCTTGCAATAATTTCGGCACTTTATTTTCCACAATTAATTGCGCAAGACCTTCAGTGATAGCAGTTTTACCTACTCCTGGTTCTCCTACGTGTACTGGATTGTTTTTAAGCCTCCTGCATAATACCTGCAGCGTTCTTTGCAGAATATCTTGCCTGCCAATAAGGGGGTCCATTTCTCCTCGTGAAGCTTTTTCCGTTAACTCTGTAGTAAAATTACTTAAAAAGTTTTCCTTGTCACTAGGGTTATCCTGTTCCTCTTCAAAAGTGTACTCTACATCCTCTTCACTTTCCTCAAAGTATATTGGCTCTTCTTCTTCACTATCAGAAGTACCCACAAAGTCAAAAGTATCTACTACCGATATACCATGAGCAATATAATTAAGAAGATCCCTCCTTCTCATTTGCTGTTTACGCAAAAAATAAGAAGCAAAGCTTTCCTCATCATCGTACATAGCTACAATTACATCACCTATTTTAACTACTTCTTTCCCTGAAAGCATAACATGATCTGCAGCTGTGGATAGAATTGTTTGAATGCCAATGGTTTGGATTGGTTCTGTTTCTTCCACTACCTCTATGTTTTCCTTGAAAAACTTGATTATCTGTTTTTTAAGTCTTTTAACATTGCCACCACTATTCTCTACTATATCTATTCCCTCTTCAAAAAATAGAGAGGCGTAAAGTATGTGCTCTGGGGTAAAATATTCATGACTGGACATTTGAGCTTCGTTATAAGCCGCAGTAATAATCTCATTTACTATATTATCTAATTGCATAATTACTCCTCTTCTAATGTTAATTTTAATGGAAAGCCACTTTCCTCACACATCTCCATAGCTTGAGCAATTTTGGTTATACCTACATCATAGCTGTATATTCCTGCAATGCCGCTACCTTTTTTATGTACATCAAACATAATTTTTGTGGCTTCCACAACCTGTTTTTTAAAAACTCCAACTAAAATCTGCACAACAAATTCCATACTTGTATAATCATCGTTATGGATGATCACCTTGTACTTGCTAGGTTTCTTAATCTTAATTTCTATATTCTCTTTAATACTAACCTCTTCATCAAAAATCTTTTGTTCCGACATAACTCTCAACCCCACTGTTTTAATCAAAATTTACATTTAGGCAGCTTAAAAAAATAGCTAATCAACGTTCTAATCTATTTTGTTTTGCCATGCCCTATTCTAAAATTATTATATCCTACTTATATATATATTACTTCATTTTCCTATATCATTTCAACTATTCTATAATTTTATATTTAGTATCTATAATTTAAGGTATATTCATATTTAAAGTAACCCTTTTTTTATTTTCCACATATTATGTATTAGGCCTTAAGGTCTAAAAAAGGAGGAATTACCATTGGACAATAATCAAGTTAATCAGTCTTGCGAAAAATGTGGTGAATTAATTAGTTCAAAAACGCTCCCTTTAAGTAGTGGAATTAATATAAGACCTGTTGGTATTAATGGTCCTCTAGTAGCTAAAATACCTGTTGTGTTAGCTCAAAGAGAGATTCAAATAGATGTTGAAGCTGAGTTTAGATTAAAAGAACCGTTTTTTGAAATCAAAAGAATAAAGAAAGATGTATTTTTAACTCAATGTAGATTACTTCCTAGAGCAGGCGCAATTGAAGATGGAGTTCCTGTATCTGGAAAATTATTTATAAGTGGTTTCGTAAGAAAAAATATAGAATACGCTACTGCTGACTGTGTAGACAAAAAAGTAGTAAGTGGTAGAATAGCTCATACAACAATAGATACACCATTTACAGCTGTAACAGAAGTTTTCTATGTTGTACCACCAATAGTTAATTCTAGAGCAACTCAAACTGAAATAGATTTATTAAGTGGTTGTTCATGTCATGACTGTAAAGACACTATCATGGGAAAATCAAGATGTGACTTATCTTTTGAAGATAGTATAGTATTTACTGAAAAACCATACTGTGAATTAGAAGGAGTAAGCATTATCGAAGAAGATCTTCAAAGAGATCCTGTTTGTTACCATAGTGCTCCAGATGTACAACTCTTTAATAAAATAGTTGAAAAAATGGTTATATATATTAATGTTAAAGTATTACAATTACAACAAGTAAGTATTCCCGCAGGGGACTCTACACCCAATAAACCCTGTGGAAAAGAGTATTATAATCAAAACAAATAAAATCACACTATAGACACTTAGAAATAGACGTTCTTCTAAAATTAATATCGTCTTTTAGAAGAATGTCTTTCTATATATAATTAATGAAATTTATATTACAGATTTTTAATTCCTATAATAAAGGAGCATTTCCAATGAAAGAATACCATAACTGTGACAAATTAAATATGAGGAAACTACTAATTATTTTGAAAATCTTACAGCAATCGAGTTATATTGAAAACATTAAACATGGAAATAATGTAAAGCTAATTGAATCAGGTATGAAAACAATTCCAGATAATAATGATTGTGAAGACTTCATATCAAAACTTCCCATCATAATAGCAGAAAAAAATATAGATATACCCATTGAATCAATATTCAAATTAAAAAACGCTGCACTAGATATAAAAAATATGAAAAAAGACGTATATTTAACTAGCAGTAAGTTATTACCTCTATATGAAAATCAGGATATTTATTCATCTGTTAATGGAAAACTTTTTTTAGAGGGTTTCATTAGAAACAGCCTAGACTTTTCTATAGCAAAAGATGTGCATGATAATATAATTAATCTAGATACCGAAAGTGTTATAATCTATATCCCTTTCAAATATACTACTTTAATCCAGTATAAAGTCCCTCCAGTTTTCTCTAAAAGAAAACCTCCAGATTATATACCCATTAGTATATCATCAGTTTGTGCAGACATTAATAAAGATTATAATGAAAACTTAAGTAAGGAAAATTCTCAATGTATAAAATATCTTAACTGCGATATTCCACCTGTAAATTGTGAAATAAACCAAGCTAAAATCCATGAAACATATACACTTGCTGATAAAACACCTTTTAATAAAGACTTCCCTGTAGAAGTAAAGTTTCACACTATCAAAGAAAACATAATAATAAATCTTTCATTAACCTTGCTTCAAAAACAAGATGTAGTCATGTATTGCAAAAAAAAAATCTGAATAATAGTTTTAAATACTAAAAAATCCTACGCTATAAATGTAGGATTTTTTTAATTGTAAATCAAATGTTGTAGTGATATATTTGTCTTATATTCCTGCTTTTCGCATGTTAACATCTAGGTTCACTACCAGCGAACATTCCCTTTAGGATAGCATAAGCTCATCCAACGCCACTCTTTACTTCAATGGCATTTACTGGACAGTTTTTACTACAAGCTCCACACTCCATGCAAAGGTCCTTTTTATCTAGTTTTATTTTACTATTTTTAAATATAAAAACTTCATGAGGACAAACTTTTAAGCACATTCCACAAGCAATGCATTTATCTTCATAAAACTTTATAGAAGTTACATTCTTTAAATATTTCACTTTTTTATTCTGCCTCCTTTTGTTTATAATAAACTTGAAACAATCATGAATATTACTCCTATAACTGAGGCCACAATCACTATAGGTATTGCTCTAACGGTTTCTTTTAATACTCCTGAAAAGGATGTGTATGTGCTAGAACCAGTAAAGTTA
>CALJTN010000092.1 GCA_937976175.1 uncultured Clostridiaceae bacterium
TCCAAGTAAGAATGGTGTACTTTCTTTTCCCTTAATTCCTTTTTCATCTAGTTCTTTTAAAGCATTTTCTATAGCATTAGTTATAGCATCATAATCCATCTCATATTGCTCTGGAATTGGGTTAGCAACAACTAGTCCGCCATTTAATCCTAAATCCCATTTTGCTTTTAGAGCTACTGCAAGCATATCAGCAGAATCTATACGGTAATCTACTCCAAATCCACTTTTCCTAGTATAAAAAGCAGGAAGCTCATCAGTACCAAAGCCGACTACTGGAACACCTTGAGTTTCTAAATACTCTAAAGTTAAACCTATATCTAATATAGATTTTGCTCCTGCACAAACTACAGCAACACTGGTTTGAGCTAACTCTTGAAGGTCCGCTGAAATGTCAAAAGTCTCCTGTGCTCCTCTATGAACCCCACCAATACCGCCAGTAGCAAAGACCTTAACTCCTGCAAGTGCAGCAATTATCATTGTTGAAGCTACCGTAGTTGCCCCATCAGCCTTATTTGCTATTATAAATGGAATATCACGTCTACTAGTTTTAATTACATTTTTGCCACTTCCAAGTGACTCTATTTCATCTCTAGTTAAACCTACCTTTAGTCTACCATTAAGAATTGCAATTGTAGCTGGTACTGCTCCATTCTCTCTTATTATTTCTTCTACCTTTAATGCAGTTTCAACATTTCTTGGATAAGGCATTCCATGAGATATAATAGTTGATTCTAGAGCTACTACAGCCTTTCCTTCCTCTAATGCTTTAGCAACCTCTGGGTTAATATCTAAATAATTTTTTAACATAATTTAATCTCCTCCATCTTTTTATTTATATTCTCTACTGATATATTAGGGTTAATGGTGTTCTCATGAGACAAGGCCAATATTGCTGCACTCATAGAAAAGCGTGCACTAAATCCTATCTCAAAATCATGAAAATGGCTGTAAGCTAGAGCTGCGAGGCATGCATCACCCGCTCCTGTAGCGTTAACTACATTAATCCTCGGACTTCTAATATGACTAGAATTAACGCCATCATCATAATACATGCCCTCTTCGCCAAGACTTATAAACACTCGTTTAACTCCCTTTTCTAAAAAGTAATTTGCTGCCCTCTTTAGATCAGTTTCATTGTTTATTTTAATTCCAGATAACATTTCAGCCTCAAGTTTATTAGGTTTAATGGTATGAAAATAACCAACCATATCCTTAATCTTTTTTGCTTTAGTTGTAGATACTGTATCTAAGAAAAAGTCCACACCCTTATAATTAGTTAGAATGTATTCAATAGTTTCCTTTGGAATATTAGTGTCAATAATACAAAGCTTTGAATTTTCTATTATCTGTTTCTTATTCTTAATAAAATCCACACTTACCTTGTCAATAATATCCATATGAGCTATAGCTACCATCATATCACCGGTGCCATCTAGTATTGATAAATAGGTGGAAGTGGCATGTTCCTTTAGAATAAGGGAATCCTCCATGTTAAGATGAATTAATCTTGACTCATCTAATATTTTTCTTCCATATACATCATCACCTATGGCACTTATAAGCTTTGTTTCTATGCCTAATTTTACTAGATTTTCGCCAATATTTCTTCCAACTCCACCAAGGGAAACCTTCACTTCTCCAGGGTTTGAATCCTTTAATAACAGATCATTATGTGGAAACCCCTGAATATCGACATTAGTTCCGCCAACAATACTTATATATGGCTGTTCTCTGAGGATATATCCTTTACCTACTACGTGCCCTTTTTTTAGCAAATTAGTAATGTGAACTGCCACAGAAGAACGTGTAATCCCTAAGGTATCAGCTAGTTCCTTTTGAGAAATCATAGGATTTTTTTTGATCAATTCTAAAATTTCCTCTTCTCTATTTGTCATAAATTTCTCCTTAACATATGTTTAGTGTATAAGCATTAGCTTATATGCATTCTATCATATCTACTTTTGTTTTTCAAGTAATATTATATGAACTTTATGAAAATATATAAAAATTATTTGGAAGATTAGTTTAAAAACAACTAAAAGTTTATTTATACATACTTCTAGAAATTTAATAGTAAGGTCTTTAAAAACTTAGTAGAATATTCCACTCGAAACTGGAAACACTATTAATTGATATTTGTCTAAAACATATTGGGATATATAGCCTTTAATAATTATTGTGTATCCTAGAAAATAGCAAGGAGGTTTGTATAGTGTGTTCAGAAAACTTATCAATTGAAAAATTCAAAGAGCTAGATGATTTTATCAAAACTGTGCCTAATGATCGTAGTTCCTTAATTGAAGTCTTACATAAAGCACAACAAATATTTGGCTATCTTCCTAATGAAGTTCAAGACTTCGTTGGAGAAAAACTACATGTTCCTACAGCTTCAGTATACGGAGTTGTAACCTTTTACTCGTATTTTACTACAGTTCCTAGAGGTAAGTATGTGATAAACGTATGCACTGGAACTGCTTGCTTTGTACGCGGCGCTGCAGATATTTTAGGTGAATTTGAAAGAAGGCTTAAGATATCCGCCGGACAGACTACTGAGGATAAAAAATATACCATCGAAACCCTTAGGTGTGTAGGTGCCTGTGGACTTGCTCCTATAGTAACAGTTAATGGCAAAGTTTATGGTCATTTCAAAACCAACGACGTAATTAAAATTTTAGAAGAGTACTCAGAATAGAAAGGAGAGATTACCCTTGAATAAAATCAATTCTTTTGAAGAACTTAAAAAGTCCCATGAGGATTTTACTGAGCTACTTAAACTTAGAAAATTCTCTCATGATGAAGAGTTACATGTAGAGCATACTAGATGCAAACGTGAAATTTTAGTCTGTGGTGGAACTGGTTGTCAATCTGCTGAAAGTGAGCTTATTATACATAACTTAGAAGAAAATATAAAGGAAGCTGGCCTTAGTGATGAAGTAAAAGTATTTGTTACAGGTTGTTTTGGCTTTTGTGAAAAAGGACCTATTGTAAAAATAGATCCTGATAACGTGTTTTATGTTAAGGTAAAGCCAGAGGATACCCAGGAAATAGTTCAGGAACATTTACTTAAAGGTAATATAATTGAAAAATTATTATATGAAGAACCAACTCTAAAACAAAGGGTTAAGAGACAAGATGAAATGTCTTTCTATAAAAAACAGCACAGAATTGCACTTAGAAATTGTGGTCTTATAAATCCTGAGGATATAAGAGAGTCTATTGCTGAAGAAGGTTACATGGCCCTTGGAAAAGTTATTACTACCATGTCCCAAGATGATATTATTAAATTAATCTCTGATTCTGGCCTACGCGGACGTGGTGGCGGTGGATTCCCCACAGGCAAAAAATGGTCTTTTGCTAAGGTATATGAAGCGGATCAAAAATATATTATATGTAATGCAGACGAAGGAGACCCTGGTGCCTTTATGGATCGTTCTATACTAGAAGGTGATCCCCATAGTGTACTGGAAGCTATGGCTATTGCTGGATATGCTATAGGAGCATCCATAGGATATATATACATAAGAGCTGAGTACCCCCTAGCTATTGATAGACTTAAAATAGCTATTAATCAGGCTCGCGAATGTGGCCTTTTGGGTAATAATATTTTAGGAACAGACTTTAGCTTCCATGTAAGCCTAAAATATGGTGCCGGTGCCTTTGTTTGTGGAGAAGAAACTGCTCTTATACACTCCATTGAAGGCTATCGTGGCGAACCTACCAATAAGCCCCCATACCCTGCAGAGTCTGGACTTTGGGATAAACCTACCAGTGTTAATAATGTAGAAACCTTCGCCTTAATACCTGCCATTATAAATAAAGGGGCAGAATGGTTTAGCTCTATAGGAACAGAAACCTCAAAAGGAACTAAAGTTTTCGCCCTTGCAGGCAAAATAAACAATGTAGGACTGGTTGAGGTTCCAATGGGAACTACTCTCCGAGAAATTATATATGATATCGGTGGTGGTATTAAGGATGACCGCGAATTTAAGGCAGTTCAAACAGGAGGTCCCTCTGGTGGATGCATTCCGGCTTCTCTCCTTGATACCCCAATAGACTATGAATCTTTAAATTCCATAGGCTCCATGATGGGTTCTGGTGGAATGATTGTTATGGATGAAGATAATTGCATGGTGGACATTGCAAAATTCTATCTTGAATTTACTTTAGAAGAATCTTGCGGCAAATGTACCCCTTGTAGAATAGGAAATACTAGACTGTTCGAAATATTAGAAAAAATAACAAAAGGAAGGGCTAATGAGCAAGATATACATAACTTGAAGGAGCTTGGTCAAATCATCAAAGACACTTCTCTTTGTGGCCTTGGTCAAACATCCCCAAATCCTATTTTAAGTAATCTAACCTATTTTGAAGAGGAATTCAATGCTCATGTAAGAGATAAACATTGTCCTGCTGGTGTGTGTAAGGAATTATTAATGTATGAAATAACGGACAAGTGTATAGGGTGTACTCGTTGTGCTAAAATTTGTCCCGTTACTTGTATACATGGAAAAGTTAAAGAATTACATGTCATTGACCAAGAGAGATGTATTAAATGTGGCTCATGCTATGAAGTGTGCCCTGTAGATGCCATAATACGAAAATAATACTAAAGAGAGGTGATAAATTTGAAATTAGTAACTATAACTATAAACGATAAAAAAATAGAAGTACCTGAAGGGTCTTCAATTTTAGGTGCTGCCCAAAGCGTTAATATTCGCATACCTACCTTATGTCATTATAAGCTTCATGATGACAGAACTATAAATGAGCCTGGTTCTTGCAGAGTGTGTGTAGTAGAACTGGAAGGACGCCGAAATTTAGCTCCTGCCTGTTCCACTCCTGTTGTAGAGGGAATGGTTATAAAAACCAACTCTATAAGATCTATCAAAGCACGTAGAGCAGTAGTTGAGCTCTATCTTTCTAATCATCCCAAAGAATGCTTATTATGCGAGAAAAATCTTCATTGCGAACTCCAATCTTTAGCCGCAGAGCTAGATATTCGAGAGGTTAGATATGAAGGTAAATTGTCTCATTACCCAACCGATAATTCAAGTTACTCAATTATAAGAAACCTTGATAAGTGTGTTTTATGTAGACGCTGCGAAACTGCCTGTAACGACATTCAAACCTGCAGAGTTTTATCTGGCATTAATAGAGGTTTTATAACCAACGTATCCCCTGCTTTTAATGCACCTATAGCTGAAACAAATTGTACCTTCTGTGGCCAATGCGTTGCAGTATGTCCAACTGCAGCTCTAACAGAAGTGAGCTTTATACCTAATGTTTGGGATGCTTTAAATGCAAAGGATAAAATTGTTGTAGTTCAAACTGCACCAGCTATAAGAGCAGCACTTGGAGAAGATTTTGACTTTGAACCAGGTACAGTGGTAACTGGTAAAATGGTATCAGCTCTGCGTGCCCTAGGCTTTGATTATGTTTTTGATACAGACTTTGCTGCTGATTTAACCATAATGGAAGAGGCTAAGGAATTCATACATAGGTTAGAACATGGTGGTACTTTACCTATGCTTACAAGTTGTTGTCCGGCGTGGATACGTATGCTAGAGCACGATTATCCTGACTTGTTAGATGTTCCTTCCACTTGTAAATCACCACATCAGATGCTAGGAGTTATAGCTAAAACATATTTTGCTGAAAAAATGAATATAGATCCACGAGACATGGTAGTTGTCTCTGTTATGCCTTGTCTCGCTAAAAAATATGAAGCTTCAAGAGATGAACTAAAACATGGAGATTATAAAGATGTAGATATTGTTATAGACACTAGAGAACTAGCTAAAATGATTAAAGAGGCTGGTATCGATTTTGATTCTCTAGAGGATGATGACTTTGATAATCCACTGGGTGAATCCACTGGAGCTGGAGTTATCTTTGGCGCTTCTGGTGGAGTTTTAGAAGCTGCTGTTCGTACAGCCTATGAGTGGATTACGGGTGAAACAGGTCCTGCCATACAATTTCACTCCATTAGAGGTATGGAAGGCTCGAAAGAAGCAACTCTAAACATAAAAGGGGTGGACGTAAATGTAGCAGCAACCAATGGTCTAGGAAATGCTAGAAAATTACTTGAATCCATAAAAAATGGTGAATCCAACTACCATTTAATTGAAATCATGGCATGCCCAGGTGGCTGCGTTGGTGGTGGCGGGCAACCATATATTTATGGCAATACAGATATAATCAAAAAAAGACTAGAGGCTATTTATAAGGAAGATGATATGAAAATTTTAAAAAAATCTCATGAAAATCCTTATATTCAACAGCTTTATAGTGAATTCTTAGGAGAGCCTTATAGTGAAAAGGCTCGTGATTTGCTTCATACTCATTATACAGACCGCAAATATCAAAAGATGAAGAATTATGACTTTAAATAATGCTTAAAAGTAAAAAGAGGAGATGATCAGGTCATCTCCTCTTTTAATTTACATTGAAATTGCTTCATCTTCTATAACAGAATTATATACGGTTTCATCAAGTTCTCCCTC
>CALJTN010000093.1 GCA_937976175.1 uncultured Clostridiaceae bacterium
TTTAGATTTGTTAAGGGTAGCAGGAATATTCCACGACATAGGTAAAATAGGTACTGCTGATGATATACTATTATCAGGTAAGAAGTTAAGTGAGTTGGAATTTGAAGAAATAAAGAAGCATCCACTAACAGGAGCTAATATCCTTTCTGCATTATCAATGTTTAAGGATATCGTTCCCCTTGTTATGTTCCACCATGAACGAGTGGATGGAAATGGCTATCCTAGCGGTTTAAAAGGAGAAGAAATTCCATTCCTAGCAAAAATTTTAGCAATAGCAGATTCTTTTGACGCAATGACTACCAATAGATCCTATAGGCAAAAGCTATCCTTGGATGATGCTATAGCTCAATTGATAAAAGGATCAGGAAGTCAGTTTGATCTTAAAATTGTAGAACAATTTATTGGGATAATTAAAAGTGGTGTTGTACAATTGGATGATTTGAAAACCAACGATTTATGATAATATTTATTTTTATGCTTATTTAACTCGCCTGCTACTGCATATGAGTATTAAGCTTAGGTTGCTCTAAATTTATAAAACCCTTCACGGCATAGAAATGTGTTGTCGAGGGTTTTCTTGTTTTTATGAAAAAAATAAAAATAAACTCATAATATGAATTTTAATTGAAATGTATATGTCAATTTGTTAGTATAAGTTATGATGATTTTAATTTGAAGTTTAATGTAATCATAATTTTTATTAATTTTGAGGATACAAAGGTATATTGTTAAAAATGATGAGCCAAGCATCGAATTTTAGGAGGGGACTACTTGATTGATTTTGATTTGGAAATAAAAAACATACAACCTATCAATATAAAGAATATGGAATTAAAGCAGTATAAAATTAATGACAACATTATAAAGTCTATTATTCTATATAATAAAGCTATAGCAGAAATAAGAACAAAGGATTTAGATTTAGCCATAAAAGATTTAAAAAAGGCTTTATCCTATAATCAAGGTTTTGCTGAAGCGATGAAGCTTTTAGGATTATGCTATGTTAGTAATAAAGAATATAAAAGGTCAGAAAAAACTTTTAAAAAGCTGATGAAATATGAAATATATAATGAGATAGCAAAGGCTTATATAAAAGAATTATTAGTTGAAAATAATACGTCAAAAACCTTGCAGCGTATTAGAAGTGTTAAAAGCAGTTATAATAGCGGAAAGAAGCAATCTATTGTAAGAAAATACTTAAGAGGAAAGAGTATTATAGGGTTCTCAATTTTAGTTATTATTGGGACTGGCTTTATTATAGCTTATGGCGTTCCATCAATGCTTCAAACTTTTTCTCCAGAAGTTGAGACTACTAATAAATTAGTTAATGCTGATGCAAAAATAGAAGAAAAAACAGAAGAAAATGAGGTTTCTACGGCTATTTCATATGAAGAGTATGAAAGTGTTCAAAAAAAACTAGAGGATACAAAGATTGAACTTGATGATTATAAGAAGAAATATGATGTTCTTTTACTGTTGAATGAAGTTGAAAAATCTTATCAGGATGGAAATTACGAAAAAGCTGCCCAGGATCTATTACATATAAAGAAAATGAGATTTGATGATGGAACAAAAGTAAAATTTGATAAACTATGGTGGGACATAAAAACAAATGGCTTATGGCCTATATACAATCATGGAAATAGATTATATAAGGAAGGGAAATACCAGGAAGCACTGCCAAAGCTGAAAATAGTTTCTGAAATTGATCCAAATTTGGACCTTATGCCGTGGGTTACTTATCAAATAGGCATGTGTTATAAAGAAACTAAGGATAATACTAATGCGCTTGTGTTTTTTCAGAAAGTAAAAGACAACTATCCAAAATCTAATTTTGCTACCTCTTCTGAAACAATGATAAATCAGATAAGGGATATATCTGATAGAAATTAAATAGTTTCTTATGCTTTAAGCTAGTTGTAATTAAGTAATGAAGTTTGAGCATACTGGGATATAGTACAGTAATTAAAATAGAAATGGCAATTTTTCATATGATTTAAAAATAAGAACACCTCTATTATTAGATTGATAAGATTAGTACGCTTTACAATCTACATAAGCAGAGGTGTTTAATAAAATTATCTATTACTATATTTACTTTAACTTATGCCTTTGTTATGGGGTAGGAATCTTAGTAATTAATAATAACTTGGTTTTATTTATATGTGACATTTATAGAACCAGAGATTTTAACATTAGCCTCTTCTCTCTTTAAGGTTTCTTCAATGTGTTTAATTTCTTCTATCTGCTCTTTATATATGGATACCTCCTCTAAAGTAACCATGTTTTTTGTGAATTCAACCTGCTCCTCACTAAGGAGTATTCGGATAGTTTCTATTGGCAAACCCGTATCATCCTTAGTAGCTGAATCCAGAGTTTTCTTTTCTATTATTAGTTCTTCCCTTTTAAGAGGTAGGGTGAAACTTTTTTCCTCGGTGAAGGTTTTTCTATAGATATTTACCTTCCCAGTTTGTATCCATTTTTTTGCTAAATCAAGCTGCTCTTCTTTAAATCGAAGGGTAACATCTTTACTTTGGTCGCATGTTTTTTTATGAGCAACTGATGAGTCCTTTATCATAGTTTTTTCCTCCATTTATTCTGAAAAACACCTCGCAAATCATAAATAGATTCGGAGGTGTTTCCTATTTTATTAATGTTACTTAGGTTCACTGTCAACTACATCAGGATTACCAATTCTATTTATTTTGGCTTCTTCTCGTTTAAGAGTTTCATCTATATGCTCTGTATTTTCTATGGCATGTTTGTGAGCAGAAATTTCCCCTGTTACTACGGTATGTTTACCCACATCAACTCTCTCTTCACTGACAGGAATTCGAATTGTTTCTTCCTCAGTAATGGGTGAGTCACATGCTTCGTTGTTTAGGGGTCTTCTTTCAATTACTACTTCTTCACGTGTTAAAGGAACATCAACTGTTTTTTGCTCCTCTATAATTTCCTTGCCAAGTTCTACTTCACCTCTTTGGACTCTGCTTTTTGTAATATCAAGCTCCTCTTTTCGGAGACGAAGTTTTGCTGCATCCTCAGTGGTTTCTTTTTTATGATCGCCATCTTTTCCAAACATTCCTTCAAATATAGCCATATAAAATACCTCCTTTAATTAGTAATTTCTATATGTTTATAGAATGCCCTTCAAAGAAATATATTATCCTGCTTAAAAGTTGGAAGCATAAATAGGATGTCCATATGCATAAAAAATTTTAAGATTGTTATGTGTGTAGATTTTATATAACTAATTTTATTTTTTACATTTTACAAATCCCATAACACTATCTAAAAGACTAATGGCAATAAAAATTGTTACAAATACCCATAGACTGCTTCTAAGCCAAATTGTTGTAGTTTCAGCAAGAGAAGTTTTCATAAAATCAGAAATTTTAGATAGTAATTCTTGATTAAATAAAGAATTATCGCTTAGAATTATATATACAAACACTGACAGTGCAATATTATGAAAAGTATTAGCAATTGCTAGTGGGAAAGTCCACTTCATAGAGATAAACTTCCACATGAAAATGCAAAGCTGAATGATGGCAAATAAAAGAATTACAGGAATATAGGATTGTAGACGTTCATTCACAAACAATGGTGCAACAAGAGTGAGACCATTGTCGCCTTTTATATATAATCCAATAAGCTGAGACTGAAAGTATATCAGTGCTGTGAAAAAAATCGTACAAAACATTGAAAATCCAGTCTCTATGCGAGAAATTTTTCTTTTTTTAGACACTGGTATATCAGGCAAATCGTCAGGGGACCATTTTTTCTTTATAAAGGGTATTTTTCCTTCATTGACACCGCTTCTCTCAAGGGCAATAAAAATTAAAGTTACCCATAAAAATCCTTGTAGAACTCCCTGTATAGGCGCTACTAAGATATCTATGAAAAATTTTATTGGTATTTGAGTAAAGTTTCCATCTACTGGGGGATTAAACACCCAAGCTAGCAAAGTAAGACACATAACCACTATGGTAACAATACCTATAACTAGCTTAAGCACAGAAAAATAACTATCATACATGCTAGGACCAATTAAATATCTTTTCTTTTGACTATATTCATCTGCAAGATTAGTAGGATTTCCTAGTTTCTCAAGAACTGCACGAATATCGCTTTCTGTTGGATTTTCTGGTAGCATATCCTCTATATTAGCACGAAGTTCGAGACTTACATCTTCTCTGGTATCTGCTGGTAAACGCTCCGTAGCAGCATAAACATAACGATCAATCATTTTCATTATTATCATCCTCCATCAATAATCCTTCTAACTGCTTTGAAAGATATCTCCACTCATCTCTTAAACGATGATACACCTCTTTTCCTTCATCACTTAAAACATAAAATTTTCGTGGACGACTTTCACTTGTATCCCAGTTACTTATCAGAAGTTGCTGTTTTTCTAATCTACGTAATAAAGGGTAGAGAGTTCCAGCTTCGATTAATGCATTTTTCTTTTCAAGTTTTTGAACAAGGGAATAGCCATACTCAGGATTATGAAGCTGGCTAAGTACTGAAAGTACCAGTGTCCCACGTTTAAGCTCCACAGTAAGTGAACTAATTAGTTCATCTATAGAATCCATATAATCACCTCATATTCATCATACTGTATGTCGTACACTATTGTCAATAACACATTATTGAAAAATACTTATTAATACATATTTTATTATATGTATTTTGTACTGGGAGAGTGATATGTTTTATTTTGAAAGTAAAAATAGATAGACTCAGTATGCTACCATGTACTTATAAAGGAATTAAGTGTAAAAGTATTTACCGCAGTTTTTTAAAAAAACATTAGGCATATACTCTATTAATAAGAGGGAAGTTTGAAAAAATCAATTTATCTCAGCAATATTAAAGGGAGACGAAACTACAATTTCTGTAGAGGATTTTAATTCATGATGTCGAATAGTACATAGTGAATATATA
>CALJTN010000094.1 GCA_937976175.1 uncultured Clostridiaceae bacterium
AAAAGTTTCAAAGTATTGTGGTAGAAGTCTGTCTAAAAAAATAAAGGGAAAATATAACTTAAAAACCAAAGGCTCCGCCTAATAAATTTTTACTGTAACTACTACTTTTTTATTGAGTTTTATTTTAATATATAAATGCTATAATTAGAGTATATCTTTTATAACGATTTAATGGAAAATATAAATAAGACTATTTACATAGGAGGATATAACAATATGAATAAAACAATAGGATTTATAGGCTGTGGTAATATGGCTAAGGCTATGATAGGTGGAATAGTAAAATCAAATTTACTTTTTAGTGAAAAAGTAATAGCCAGCAATCCAAGCAGTAAAAGTTTAAATAAAGTAAAAGAAGAGTATAACATTTTAACTACTTCTGATAATAAGGAGGTTGCACAGTTTTCTGATATTGTAATATTAGCTGTAAAGCCTTACAAATACTTTGAAGTTATTGAGGAAATAAAGCCATATTTAAAGAAGGGGGCTGTGATAGTAACTATAGCAGCAGGTATAACTTTAGAAAATATGAGTAATGCACTGGGTGATGCGGCAAAGGTTATAAGAACTATGCCAAATACTCCAGCTCTTGCCCTCGAAGGAATGAGTGCACTATGTGCTAATAGAAATGTAACTGAGGAAGAATTAGAAGATGTAATAAGTGTTTTTGAAAGCTTTGGTAAGGTAGAACTATTAGAGGAAAAACTTATGGATATAGTTCCAGCAGTAAGTGGGTCATCTCCTGCTTACGTGTATATGTTTATTGAAGCTCTAGGAGATGGAGCAGTACTTCAAGGGATGCCAAGAGAAAAGGCTTACAAAATGGCGGCTCAAGCGGTATTGGGAGCAGCTAAGATGGTACTAGATACAGGAGAGCACCCAGGAAAACTTAAGGATAATGTATGCTCACCAGGGGGAACTACTATAGAGGCAGTATACACCCTAGAAAAGAATAATTTTAGAGCTGCGGTAATTTCAGCTATGGAGAGTTGTACGGAGAAGTCAATTAAAATGAGTAAAAAATAATATTTCTGAGAAATGAGGATTACATTAATTGTAAAATGGCAACACTATATATTAAGTGAGAAATATATGGAGTTGATAAAATGACGAAAAAGCTTTCTTTTACTCAAAGAGTAAACTGTAATTTTACACAAATGATAAATATTTTTATAGCTATTTCCTTTGGATTTATACCAAAAAGTTTATCTTACTTATCAGGAGTAATTGCTTTTTATCAAATTTATTTGAAAAATTATTTACTAGCAGCAGTAAGCTTCTTAGGCTTTATAATTTTATTTATACTTCATCTTTATATAGTGTGCATTGTTCTAAATAATTGCGATGGAGCAGATGTAAGACTCCACAACTCTTTCATAGGATATTATGAGTACAAAGATGAAATTAAACGTAAGAAGAAAGAAAAAAGAAATAATAAAAAAACAAAAAAAAACAACCTTAACTACATTTCAGAAGGCTAGTCTGACAGACTTATAAGTGGCAGTTATACGTTATAATAAATAAAAAACCTCAGTGGAATTCTAAATTGCCTTCTGAAGTAGTTAGTATTACAGCATCGCAGATAATGACTTGATTGTAAAACAGCCTGAGAAAGAACTTATACTTTTTCAGGCTGTTTTTATATTATTCAGTGCTATAAGGGATAGAGTGCATGAGTTTAGTGCAATGAATGGACTAAGTATACTATAAAGTGAAAAAAGTTTATACTTTGTTTATAATTAGTTTATAGAAAGTAGAGACATGTACTTTAAAATAGAGATATGAAAGACTTTCATATTAAACTATCGCCTAATCAGTTATGCATTATCTTCGAGGATGATGGGCAGTTGGAAATAAATTTAAACAAAAAGGAGATTTTATAAAATGGTAATTAAGAAAAAAACCAAAGCAATCATAAGTCTTGCGTTAGGTACCGTAATGTTTACAACTACGGCTATTGCTCAAGTATTATCTAAAAGTGGATATGATCAGCTTAAGGATTCTGTAAAATATACAGTAGAGAGTTGTACTACTGGGCTTTCAAGCTATACTATAGATTCAGCAGTTATTATTAAGGATAATAGTACGGTTATTCTTTCTCATAACTCTGTTGTTAAAACAGATGTATCAAATGGAGTTAAAGAAGATATATCAACAAGTTTAGAAGGCTCAACTAAGAGAGAGAATTACTACTACTCTGACAGAAATAGTTATATAAGCAAAAATAGCAATGATGACGTTTATTATATAAATGAATATACCAGCCCTCGAGAAAATATATCACCGAGAAACCCCTTTAAAGAAAAAGAAGCTGCTGATGTGGAAAAAATTGTAGACGCGCTTGTTGGTAGTTTAAAGGATGCGGTGGTAGTTACTGAAAACTCAGAGGGAAGTAAAACTTTATCTGGTTCTTTAACTGAGTCCCAAATACCAGCTCTTATTAATGCAGTGGTATCCCTTCAATCTAAGAGAGAATTCGGGTATAGATCCGATAATCAGGGTGACATGCCAAAAATAACAAATGATGTATTTGTAAAAGAAGTTAAAGGAAATATGGTAACCACTAAAGAAGGATTTATTGAAAGTGTTCTTGGAACTGGAGTAATATCTGGCAAAGATGATAATGGTAAAGAACACAACTTAACCTTTGAGCTATTAGCAAAAATATCTAATGTTAACTCAACTAAGGTGAGTAAACCGGATCTTTCTGGTAAGAAAGTAGAAAAAAATAGAGAACAAGATTATAGTAGATTATCTAACCCTGAAAAGTATATAGGAAAATATAAGACGGATATTTTAATAGAGAAGGATGGGAAGTTTGAAAAAATAGGTGAAAAATTCTTAGATGTTATTACAGTAGACAATAAGGGCATTAGTGGAAGATATTATGAAGAATTTGCAAAGGGATATGAAGAATACCAAGCTGGTAAAAGAGATTTCACGTTTAATGCAGAGTTTCAAAACGGTCAATTTGATGGAGCCTTTAATATGGATAGTAATTCAAATGAGAGTATTAAAGGGCATATATCTATTGATCGACAAGCAGCAAAGATATACTTTAACATAAATGAAAGCGTTAGAGGAAATAGGATTCTTGATAATCAATATAGTAAGGTATTTAACTAATAATAGATAGACTTACTAGAATTATGGGTAGGGACTCTAAGTTAAAGTATACAACTACATTAAGAGTCCCTGCTGTATTCTTTAGAGAATTATTAAATGTTTATTATAGTAAAATTTCTATAAATTGAGCTTATAAGCGTAACATTTATCAAACAGGATTTGGGAGGTACAAAAATGGAGAAAGTTATTGAAATTAAAAATCTTTCCAAGATATATAAAAATGGACGAGGTATAACAGATATTAACATAGATATACATAAAGGTGATATCTTTGGGTTTTTAGGACCTAATGGGGCTGGTAAGACCACTGCTATGAAGATTATGACTGGGCTTATAAAACCAGATAGTGGAGATGTGAAAATTTTAGGACATAGTATCTTAGAGGAATATGAAAAAGCTATGGCAAAGGTAGGTTGCATTATAGAAACTGCAGAATCCTACCTCTATTTAACAGCCTATGAAAACTTAAGACAAGTTTCAAGGTATTATAAAAATGTTGATGACAGGAGAATAGACGAAGTTTTAGAGCTTACAGGACTTTTAAAATACAAAAATGAAAAACCAAGAAAATTTTCTCTTGGAATGAAGCAAAGACTAGGAATTGCAGCTGCAATTTTACCTAGGCCAGAAGTAGTCATCTTAGATGAACCATTAAATGGACTTGATGTTGAAGGAATGATTACCATGAGAAATATAATAAAAAGTTTGGTAGAAAAAGAAGAGACTACATTTTTTATTTCAAGCCACCTCATCCATGATGTGGAACTTACTTGTACTCATATTGGAGTATTGTACGATGGGAAGATGCTTAATGTGGATACTATGAAGAATATATTAAATAACTATGCTACCCTGGAAAATTATTTTGTTAGTGAGGTGGAGCGAAATGGTAGAATTTAAAGCTGCTTTAATAAACGAAGTTGAGAAGTTATATAAAAGGAAAAAAGTTTTAGTTGCAATGATTATATCACTTATTTTTATCATAGTAGGACAGTTATCAATGGTAGTATTGAGAACAGGTTTTGGACTACGTGGAGTTTCTAGTATGGAGTTTCCTATACTTGTACTTTCTGTAGTGGTTAATACTATTCTGCCACTTTTTACTGCACTTGTTACCATAGAAAGTTTTTCAGGTGAATTTTCGCAAAATACTATGAAAATTGCACTTACCAGGCCCGTTTCAAGATTAAAATTTTTCACTGCAAAACTAACTGCAATTATGCTATTTATACTTGCCAATCTCTTATTTTTAATGGTTTTTTCTATACTGGCAGGCGTCATGTTTAATTCAAATTCTTTTACTCTGCAAAGTTTTATTAGAGTGATAATTTCTTATATGGTAACCCTAATGCCTATGGTAGTTTTATCAATTATTATTGCATTTTTTACAAACATAATTAGAAGTGGTATAGGAGTATTTTTCCTATCTATTTTTGCTTTCGTTACTTTCAAAGGACTAGGAATTATTTTTTATAGATACTCTGGAATATTTATCACCACTATGATGAATTGGTATACCTTATACACCATGGACACTATTCCCAGTTTTAAAATTTTCCTTCAGTTTATGATGATGCTCAGTTATGGTATAATATTTTTTACAGTAGCATATTGTATTTTTGACAAAAAAGAATTTTAGAAGTATCTGTAAAGGCAGCTTAGCAGATTTTTGAGGTGAAAAAATGAATATAAAAAAACGCTTAATTCTCTCTAATACTATAACTATAGTTATTCCGTTGGTAGTTACAATTACAGCGGCCTTTCTATTTATTTTTGTTTCTTCAAAAGTTTCTAGTAACAATATAAGTTATGAGGATTTTAAAAAATTTACATTTATAAAAACAGAGTTATCCGATGCTAGGAGTGCCATATGGAAACAAAACTCTGCAGATATAGAGGACCCACAGTTTCAGCAATATTTGTATCAAAAACTACTAAATATTAATGGGGAACTAATAATACTTAAAAATAATACTGTCATATTTGCATCTAAAGATATAAATAAAATAGATATAGAAAAATGCTTAATTGAAGCAAGAACTAAATCTCAAAAAAAGTCAGTAGAGATTGATGCTGTGCCATATATGGTAGAGGTAACTTCACTTAGGCTCAAGGATGAAAGTCTTGGAAGTGTGATATTATTAGCACCAACTTTTAAGTATTCAGGTATTCTTGAAAAGTTTATTATATTTATTTTTGTGGTATTCCTTATAGCTTTTATATCAGTTAACATATTTATGTCTTATCTGCTTTCAAAACGAATAATAAAACCCATATCACTTTTAAAGACTGCCGTAGCAGACATTAGCAAAGGTGATTTAAATCTGGAAGTTGTAGAAGCTGGGGACCAAGAGATTAAGGATTTATGTGCTGATTTTGAAAAGATGAGAATACAACTTAAGGATTCCATTCATTTAAAAAAGAAGTATGATGACAATAGAACTATGTTGGTATCTAGTATATCCCATGATCTTAAAACACCTATAACTTCAATAAAAGGCTATGTTAAAGGTATTCTAGATGGAGTAGCAAATACTCCTGAAAAGACGGAACGGTACTTGAAAACTGTTTATTCAAAAGCAGAACAGATGGATGTTATGATTAATGATTTACTTTTATATTCTAAACTAGATTTGAGTCAGCTTCCCTTTAACTTTGAAAAAACGGATATTGTAGACTATTTTAATTACTGCATTAATGAGAGTGCACTAGAACTTGAAAAATCCAATATAAAAATTTGCTTGAAAAACGATTTAAAAGAGTCAAGATACATTAAGATTGACAGAGAAAGGCTGAGAAGAGTTATACTAAATATTATTGATAATTCTCGTAAATATATGGGTAAAAAGCAAGGGGAAATTATTATAATGCTTAGAGAAACTAGGTCTAGCATTATTATTGAAATAAAGGATAATGGTTCTGGTATTGACAAAAGTGATGTGAATAAAATTTTTGACAGATTTTATAGAGCAGATGCTGCAAGAAGCGAAGCAAATGGAAGTGGGCTAGGACTTGCCATTGCAAAACAAATCATAGAGGGACACAAAGGCACCATATGGGCTGTAAGTCACGAAAGTCAAGGTATAAGCATTTTGATATCCTTTGGAAAAATACCACAAGTGTAAGGGGGAGTATCATGAAAAAGATTTTAATAGTTGAAGATGATCTAAGTATTGCTGAACTCGAGAAAGACTATTTAGAGCTTGAGGGTTTTGAAGTTAAAATATGTAACAATGGAGTAGATGGGTTAAATGCTTTAAAAACTAATGAATTTGATTTGCTAATTCTTGACGTTATGCTTCCTAAACTTGATGGATTTGCCATTCTACGTAGCATGCAAGAGGAGAAGGAGATTCCAGTGCTAATGGTATCTGCAAAAAAGGAAGATATCGATAAAATAAAGGGACTTAGTCTTGGTGCAGATGACTATATTACAAAGCCCTTTAACCCAAGTGAATTAGTTGCTAGGGTTAAGTCACATATTAGAAATTATGAAAGAATAAAGAATAGATTTAACGGCGCCGTAAAAAGTGATGCTCTCGTAATAAGAGGGCTAGAAATAAAAAAGGATTCAAGACAGGTATTCATAAATGGTACTCAAATAAATTTAGCTCAGAAGGAATTCGAGTTATTGCTACATCTAGCTGAAAATCCTAATAGAGTATTTAGTAAAGATGAGTTATTCGAGAAAATTTGGGGGTTTGATGCACTTTCTGATACTGCAACTGTTACAGTGCATATTGGTAGAGTGAGGGAGAAGATTGAAGAATCTACAGCTGAACCACAGTATATTGAAACTGTTTGGGGTGCGGGGTACAGGCTTAGAGTATAAATATACTCAAGGCCTGTGCTTTTTTATATCCCCTTAAATATACCTTAGAATTGTTGTAATAAAAATCACATATGAAACATATATATTTATCAAAGACACTAAAATATATAATATCTATTGACATGCGAACAAATGTTCTATACAATGTAAATATAGCATATTAAAGATAAAAATACCTGTAAAGTATTTTTTAATATATAGTTAGTGTTACGGCTTCTAAAAAGACGATTTAAAGTACCACTATGGTGGATTATTTAACTGGGGGTAAAATAAATGGAAACAAAGGATTTATTGGTTAAAATTAATTATACACAAGAGGGTAATGATAGTTTAGCAATAACTTATACTGCGAGCACTGATAAGGTTAATCATGCTTCTAAGTATTTAATTTGTGGAGGAATGTATAATAGAAATGGTGGGACTATAACGTTTAAGGCTAAGAATATAGAGGAAGCTACTGAGATAGCAAATAATAATCTAGTAGCCAACGCAGGTGCTAATAAATACGAGTATCTTAAACGGGATTATGTAATAAATAATATATAATGTAAAAGGATATTCTGACACTTCAGAATATCCTTTGTAACGTATAATAACACTATATGATCATAGTTTACAACTAAACAGAAAACTCCACATTCTCAATTACTATACCAAGTTGCTCTATTAATGAAACAGTGGAGCTAATTTCTTGTGAATTAATGTTAGTTCCTTTTTTTATAATTTTAACTTGTGGTCTCAAAGGATAGTTAGGAAACACAGCGGTTACCACAGCAATATCACCAGTGCTCAGTTTTACTAGGGTTCCGGGTGGATAAGGAACAACTGCCTTAGAAAATGCTTTAACCATTTCATAATCAAATTCAGTATCACCATGAGAGAGTATATATTCTACTGCGTCATTAGGACTCATAGCCTTTCTGTAAGGCCTGTCCGAAGTAAGTGCGTCATACACATCTGCAATAGCTACAATTCTAGCAAATCTATTAATAGATATATCTTTTACACTATCTGGATAACCTTTTCCATTCATTTTTTCATGATGCTGAAGAGCCACAATTCTAGCAGGAGCGGATATTTCCAGGCATCCTTTTAAGTAGTCATAGCCTTTCGTAGTATGTTCTTTTATAGTGTTGAACTCTTCATCAGTTAAAGGACCAGGCTTTAACACTATATCCTTGGGAATAAGAACTTTACCTATATCATGTATCAATGCGCCCATACATAAAGTATAAAGCTCATTTTGATTTAGTTGCAATTGCACACCTAGTACTAGAGAAATTATGGCTACATTTACGCTATGTTGGTAGGTATAGTTATCCATGCTCTTAATATCTACTAGATTAATCATTACATTTTTTTTGCTTATAATCTCGTCAATTATATCTTTAGCAATACTTCCTATAGATTCAAAATAAGCTTGCTTTTCTTTTGCGAATTTTTTTTCATTAAAGTTTGTATTATTAGAATACAAACTATATTTTTCAAAGCTATAAAAGGTTTCTTTTATAGCTTTTATAGCATTTTGGCGTAATTCAGGTTTTATCACATCTTCAATCATAGTTTCGCTATATTGATCATTAATATATATAGAATAAATCTGTAAACGCCTAATTCTTACTAAAAAGGCTTCAGTTAAGGCAACACCTTCCCTTAATAGAATTCTTCCATCATTATCAAATATAGTTTTAGCCAAGCAATCTCCTGGTTTTGCAAATTCGATTGGTACAAGTCTCATAATTACATCACACCCCAAATATAAACAATTAAGCCTAGTTAGCAGATTTTTAAATAAGTTTTAACACTAATATCAACTTATAAGAAACTAGTTTTTAAAAAAGGCAACCATATATATAACAAGAATAAGTTTCTGAGATATATAGGTATAATAGTATATTTTACACTATAAACATAAAAAATCACACTGTTATTTATTAGAAATGTATAAAGAATGTACTTTTAAATTAATTGGTTACTTATGACCAAATGCTATACGACTTATAAAAACAGATAAACATATAACCACAGCTACTATACAAGCGCTGTAAAAAAATGGTACAATAATTATATCTAATTTTTGTTTAATTAATATGTAAAGTGGTGATATGAGATGAAAAAACCTATTAAAATACTAATAATTGTATGTGTATTTGTAGCAACACTTCTCAGTACAGTAATTATTAACATCCAGGATAATAGTAGCAGCAGTAACAAAAAGCAAGAGGTTAAAGAAAATTTACAGGTAAAAGAAGAACAAGAATATAGTGAAGTGAACCTTATAGCCGTAGGAGATATAATAATTCATGAAGAACAGTTAAAAGCACAACGTAATGAGGCTACGGGAGAATATAATTTTGATAACAACTTTAAATATGTGAAACCATATATAGAGTCAGCGGATATGGCACTTGCAAATTTAGAAACCACCTTAGCTGGAGAAGAACAGAGATATACAGGGTATCCACTTTTTAATTCTCCTAGCAGTATAGTAGATGCTATGAAGAATTGTGGCTTTGACGTTATATCTACTATTAACAATCACACCATTGATAGGGGCGGTGCTGGAGTTTTTAGTACTGTGGAAGAAATTGAAAAAAGAAAGCTTAAAGCCATTGGTACAAGAGAAAACCTAGACAAGGACCCTTACATAATAGAGGAAGTTAAAGGAATAAAAGTAGGAGTTATAAGCTATAGTTATGAGACGCCAAGAAAGGGAAACAATAAAACTTTGAATGCAATAGAAATTCCTAGTGAGGTTGTAGATTTACTAAATACATTCAGTTACGAGCACATCAAAGCGGATTTAAGTAAAATTAAAGTGCAAATCCACGAAATGAGAGATAAAGGTGCAGAGGCTATTATTTTCATTATTCATTGGGGAAATGAATATGAAAGAGCGCCTAATGAGCACCAGAAGAGCATCGCCAGTATACTATGTGATTATGGAGTAGATGTTATAATAGGAAGCCATCCACATGTTATTCAACCTATTGAGTTTATAACCTCTGAAAGCACGGGAAAAAGGTGCTTGGTTGCTTATTCCCTGGGGAATTTTATTTCAAATCAGCAATATGAAAGAACGAATAATAGATACACTGAGGATGGAGTTATACTAAGTATACAAATTAAAAAGAATAACCAGTCTAAAGCTATTACTGTAAGTGAAGTAGCTTATATACCTACTTGGGTGCATAGATATAGTGTTGAGGATAGATTTGTTTATGAGGTGATACCATTAACTGACGCATTGGCAAGTAAAGAACAGTATAATCTTAATGAAGACATAGCGGTATGGAGAGCTGAAAATTCTAAAAAAAATACTCGAGTTCTAATGGGTGAAGGTAAAGAAATAAGAGAACACAGATTAAAAGAAACTATAAAGTGAAAAGTAATTCTTTGGGCATTACATTTTAAGGTGTGGTTAAAATAAGAGAATAGGCATACTTTATAGGATCCTTAAGATAATTTACAAAAAGATTTTAAAATAATGTTGAATAGTTGGAATTATAAACTATAATAAAAGATGAAATCATGAATATAAAATATAAACTTGAGGAGTCAAGTTATTTTTAATAAGGATATATTTTTATGTTTTGGAGAGTGTAACAAATGAAAGATACCTTATAACTAAATTGTAGTTTAATAATTTCAATCAGGAGGAAATGGAATGAGCATACTATTAAGAAATGATATTTGTTGGTGTGGCAGCGGTAAAAAGTATAAAAAATGTCACATGGATCAGGATATATTTATAAGTAACATAGAGAAAAAAGTAGGTTATAAAATACCTAGAAATATCATGAAAACAGAAGAACAGATAGAGGGCATAAGAAAAAGCTGCAAGCTAACTCATGAGATACTGGATATGGTTACGGATAGAATAAAAGCAGGAGTAACTACAAATGAAATAAATACTTGGATACATGAATACACTGTTGAGCACAATGCATATCCAGCACCATTAGGTTATCATGGATTTCCTAAAAGTGCATGTATATCAGTAAATGATGTAATATGCCATGGAATACCAGATGACACAGTACTAAAAGATGGAGATATAGTTAATGTGGATGTAACTTGCATATTAGAGGGCTATTATGGTGATGCCAACAGAATGTATATAATTGGAGAAGCTTCCAAGGAAGCATTAGATCTAGTACGTGTATCAAAGGAATGTCTGCTAAAGGGTATAGAGCAGGTAAAACCCTATAATACTCTTGGAGACATAGGGCATGCAATTCAAGAGCATGCAGAAAGTCATGGATATTCAGTAGTATATGATTATGGTGGGCATGGAGTTGGACTTGAGTTTCATGAAGAACCCTTTGTGCCTCATATAGGAAGAAAGGGAGAAGGTATGATATTACTGCCTAATATGACCTTTACTATTGAACCTATGATTAATATAGGGAGTCCAGAGGTTGACCTACTTGAAGACGATTGGACAGCAGTTACAATAGATGGATTATTATCATCACAATGGGAACATACCATTCGTGTTACTGAAACTGGATATGAGATTCTAACTTAAGATTACAATATTTATGAAAACACCCCCTATTTAAGGGGGTGTTTTAAGTTTTTTAGGAACTTAGTTTTATAAAAAATTACTATTCTACTTTTACTATATATGTATATTCATCTAAGAAAAAAGGTTCTCTTTTCCAGCTCTTATAATAGGTAAAGTGTATTTTACATTCGCCATATTTTAAACCCTTAAATCTCCAAATAACTTGAAGGCTCCCACCTATTATGTTTGGTTTATTAAAATCAAATATTTTCTTCTCCTCTAAGTCAAGAATAGAAGTATCCGACACGGTATAGTACCAACAGTATCCGGTAGATGGGGACTCCGAAAGTTCAACAAGTGCATATTCACCTAGAGAAATTAAATTTATAAAATTATCACTTAAAATAGTGGTATTTAGTTTAGAATTTTCGTATTCCTGATTCAAGTAATCACCATCCTTAAAGCATGTATAGCAGAGGCAGGCTATGCTGTTTTATTAGCGAAATGACATAATGTGTTATGTGGTGCGATTATAAATGTTTACAGTTATTACTATTGTTTCTTTAATATATTTTTTTATTCATGTAACAACATTATTATAAATGTTGTTTTAGTGGTTACATTTGACGTTTTATATAAAAAAAATATAAAGCTTATAGTTATTTGTTATAATGATACATAAGTGTAAAATTTAAAGACATTATAAAAAATAGAAAATATTAGAAATTTTTTTCGAAAAACTAATGATTACATACAAAAAATGTGATATATTTATATAGTCCTATATTTTAAAAAAGTATTTTTGAAATTGTAGTACCGAAAGTAATGATTTAATTGATATTTGAGGAAGTGATTATAATGGAGATTATTAACAATAGGTATAGAATAGTTAAATGCATAAAGCAAAATAGAGTAGTTTCCAGCTATGTAGTAAATGACATAATAAAAAATTACGACACTATTCAATTAAATATTCTAAATTCGGAGTACATACAAAAGGGACTAATAGAATTCTATACCAAAGAATTTATTAGCTTAACAAATATAGAATGTAAAAATATAATATCAGTATATGATTTTGCTCTAGCTAATGTTTTAGACAATAAAAAGTTAAACGATAAGGTATATTTCTACACAAATGAATATGCACAGGACAATGCTAATATTTTAGATATTGCAGGCAATATGGGAAATGAAGAGTTATTAGATTTGTTTATAGAAATTTGCCAAAGTATAAATTATCTTCATTTAAAAGGATTTATTTATAGTGATATAAATTTATCTAATATTATAACTTGTGATACTATATCTAATGAAAAGTACTGCATTAGATTTAAGGATCTAGCAACTGTTGAGCTTGAAAAACAAGGTTTCTGGAAAAATGAGAATAATCAAGATTACTTTAAAGCACCGGAAATAATAGAAGGACAAAAATGCACTGTTTTTAGTGACATATACTCTCTGGGAATACTGCTTCTTATTATATATATAAAAAGCAAAGATTATAATATTTCTATTAACGAAGAACTCAAGGATTTTAATGAGGACAAGCTGGAGGAAATATTTAGCAGCAATAAAGATCTTAATATAAACTTTAAAAGAGTTATTAAGAGAATGATTTGTAGTGATGCTAGAAAAAGATATGAAAATATTTCAGAATTAGTTACGGATATAAATACTTCCTTTCACAAGCAGTATGTACCACATAGAAAGGAAGAAATAGAAAAACTAAATTTTAATTTAAAAATGATAGGTCGAGATGAGGAAGTTAATAAAATAATTAACATATATGAGTCTATTAAAAATAAAAATAATTATAATGCTACTATTCTAATTCATGGGGAATCGGGTATAGGTAAAACACGGTTTCTTAAGTCATTAAAATATATTTTTTCTTTAAGGAAGGTAAATGTTTACAATAGTTTTGTATTAGATGCTTCAACTAAGAATAGTAATAAGGCCTTTGTAGATATATTAAAACAATTCATTTCTGAATGTGAACCAGAGGCACTAGAAAGATATGAGTCAGAGCTAGTAAAATTTATACCCGAACTAGGAGGAAAAAAGAACATAATAGCTTCAGAACCATTAAGTGGTGATAAAGAAAAGTTTAGGCTTATACATTCTGCAACGGGCTTCATTGAAGAGTGCATAAATAATATACCTATAGTTATAATTATTGATAATTTCCACTTAGCAGACGACTTTACAATAGAGTTGATGGAGTATCTTATAAGAAAGAAACTGCCAAACAAGAATATTATGATTATAATGTCCTACTGCGATGGAGAATGCGTACTAAACAAGAAGTTTACAGAACTTAGAAAAAATATATCTCAGAGCAGTGGAGTAACTAATATATTTTTAAAAGAACTAGGGGAAATAGAAGTAGGTAAAATGATTCAAGGTATCTTAAGCATGCCTAGGGTACCCTATAAATTCGCAGATAGTGTCTATGAAAAAACCAAAGGTAATCCATTATTTGTGGAGGAAATTATAAAAAGTTTTTTCAATAAGAAATATATTTATGTGGATGAAGAAAAGGGATACTGGACTAAAGACCAGGAGTATTCTAAGTTTGTAATCCCTTCGGACATGCATCAAGTACTATTGAACCAAGTTAAAGAAATGGGAGAATTAAACTATAATATTTTAAAAACCATATCAGTTTTTAAAAGTGCAGTTTCCTTAGAAATAATCAGAAATTTCATTGAAACTCATCATGGAGACTTAGAGAAAGCTACTGAAGGACTTGTTTCTTCCGGAGTCTTGTGTAAGAAAATTGAGGATAGAGGATTTGTATTTGATTTTTATAATAAGTTTCTTAAAAATCTCATGTATGAGAAGATAACTGATGAAGGTAGAATAGACATGCATAGGCTAGCGGCAGTATTACTTGAAAGTCAGTATAAAGCAGGTGGCACGGAATATATTGAGGAATTAATTTATCACTTAGAAAAGTCAAACCAAGAGCAAAAGATTATTGATTATTGCATTGAAAATGCGGAAAAAATGAAAATGCTAAAAAACAGAAGTGATGCAATTAAAAATTTAACTAAAGCCGTATCTATTATGGACTACTCCTCCAATCCAGTTAAAAATATAAAGCTTATTATGGATCTTGCTAGTTTACATGAACAAGAAGGTCACATTGATTTAGCTGTAAATTACTACCTATCAATACAGAGGTATAGTGAGAATAGTGAGCTACACAAATATATAATAGATAGCTTAATTAAAATAGCAGAAGTGTATTTAGCTAAAAACAATATAGATTGTACGGCCGCCTACATTGAAAAAATACAGATTATGCTAGAGAGGGTAGACTATGTTGGTGGCTTTCTTAAATGTCAGGGAATTCTGGCATCTGTGTATGATAAAAGGCAGGAGTATGAAAAAGTACAAGACATATGTAATACTTGTATAGAATTGTGCACTGGAGAATATGAAGAACTAAAAGCCACATTTTACAATCATAAGGGGTTAGCTTATTTAAGAAGCAGTAAAACAGATGAAGCATTGATGATCTTCGTAAAAAATGTAGAGGTGTGCAATAAATATAACAATATTAATGTGTTAATTAAGTCCTTAAATAATATAGGGGTTATTTATGGAGACTACTATCAAGATAATAATAAAGCTTTAAAATGTTTTCTGGAAATAAAAGATATATGTGAAAAAAACAATATGAGCAGCAGGGAAGTGGATGCCTTAATAAATATTGGTGCTACATATTTTTCAGAAGAGAAGTATAAAATATCCTTGGAATATTTTATTGAAGCACTAGAAAAGTGTAAAAGATATGAATATGAATTCCATGTTTTTTATTGTTATACCTCTCTTGGTAGTGTGTATTTAAAGCTAGGAGACTATGCTAATGCTTATAAATACTATGAGTTTTGTAATAAAGAATTAGAAAGTTATCCGAGTCAAGGAAAAAATATAGGTGAGTTTTACTTTTTAGCCTCCAAAATTAACTATAAATTAGGAGACTTACAAAAGGCTCAGTTTTATATTAATGAAACATTAAAAGTATATGAGAATGATGAATCTGTATTTAAATGGCAAGCTCAAGCTTTAAACGAATATATAAACTTCTATTTGCGAGAAGATGATGAAAGCTTAAATGAAAGTATTAAAAATATTATAAGTATAGCTAGTAAAATATCTTCTAGGGCCAATAGGCTTAATATATTTTATGATGTAATAATTTTTCTGTATGAAAATGACAAACAAGAGCATGTAGGTACCATACTTAATGAAGTTAATAAGATTGATATTGATTTAAAAGACCAAAGAGTTTATGTTAAAAAATTATATGTTGATGGGTTAATTGGAAGGAAGAAAAGTATTAAACTTTTCAATGAGGCAATTGAATACTCAAAAAAATACAAAGAAATCGATATATATTGGAAAGTGTATACTGCAATTGGAGATTGTTACTTCGATAAAAAGGATTATTTGTATGCAGTAATTTACTATTTTGAGGCTTGTGGCATATTAAAGGATATAATTCTTCAATTACCTGTGAAATATAGGCTAGCTTATATTAAACAAAATAATGCACTAAGGCCTTTTAATAAGTTTTCAGGCATCAATAATTATTATAAGACTAATAAAGATGCTGCAATGCTACAATTTGAGACTTCCAATGTTTGCGATGAAGAAGGACTATTATATATATTAGAACAAGTAAATCATAAGGATATTTTAAAAAATAAGAATTTTATAAAATCTATGAAAAAAATATATTCATCTTCTCTTCAGGAAGATATTCATGATATAAGTGATGTATTAAAGAATTTACAATCAGATAATGTAAAAAACTTAGAACTTATAATTGATTATTTATCCTATATAACCTTATCCACCAGGGGTACTATTATTGTAAGTGGTAATGATAAAGAGTATAAAGTTATCGCATCTAGTGATAGAAGATACGAACTTCCACAAAATCAAGAAGTATTAGCTAAAATTTTAAGCAGACAGAAGCCGGTTTTAATAACTGATGGATCCCTAGAACAAGGTATAAGTGGGGATATAAATAGCATTCATAATACTTTAAAGGCGTGTATTTGTATTCCAATCATTATGGAAAATACCAGTGAAAAAGGATTTATAAAAAATGAGAGAAGAAAAGGGATACATGACAGTAAGCCGGTGATTGGATATGTATATATTGAATCGCAAAGGGTACTAAATAATCTTAATGATGATAGTATGAAAAAGTGTATGGAACTTAGTAAAGTAATAGGTATAATAATCGAAAAGTACAAGCTTAGACTAAGTGCTTCTATTGATAAATTAACGGGAACCCTTACTAGAAAATATTTAGAAGAGGCTTTAGATGAACAAATTGAAGTGGCAAGTCAAACCGGAAGTAAGTTTTCTCTTATTATGTATGATTTAGATCACTTTAAAATGATAAACGATAAGTTTGGACATAGGACAGGGGATTATGCTTTAAAAAGAGTTTGTGATGTTGTAATGAATAATCTAAGAGAAACCGATATTGTAGGTAGATATGGGGGAGAGGAGTTTATGGTGATTCTCCCAGATACGGATATATGCGACGCTGAGCTTGTGGCTGAAAAACTTAGAAAAAGAATAGAACAAGAAAAAATATTAGACAATAGACGGGATGTTACCGTAAGCTTGGGTGTTACCACATACCCCCTTCATGGTCAGTGGCAAGATGAGTTAGTTGAAAGAGTAGACCAAGCCTTATATGTGGCAAAGCAGCAAGGTCGAAATAGGTATGCTATTTGGCATAGTGAGTTCTCTAAAAAAGCTAAAAGAACAGACAAACTTACTGGGATAATATCTGGTAATGCAATACAAGATCATAGAAATGTACTTGCTATGATAGAACTGATTGAGCTTATAAACATAAATATAACAAGAGAAGATAAAATATATAGTTTGCTAGGTAGAATTATTGAAATTACAGAAGCGCAAAAGGGTATTTTATTTATTATGGACAATAATGATATTGTTGACAAATACTCAAGAAAAGTTTTTAAAAAAGAATGGATAGATATTGATACTTACAATGAAAATATAATAAGGGATGTAATCAGTAGCAAGCAGGGAGTTTATAAGATAGATTGGGATACAATAACTGAGTATGATACAGTTACAGGGGTTCCCAATTGGCAATCTGTTATGGCTATTCCACTGATGATGGGCAATACAATAAAAGGAATATTATATTTAACGGGATCTACTCAGACAAAAGAGTTTGGCTTTGATGATTTTAATTTTGTAAATACTCTAGGAAAGATAGTAGTTCCAATACTGTAACACTTTTTATGTATATAATCTTAGAAAACCCTTAGTAACTTAATTACTGAGGGTTTTCTGATCTTTCATAAAATTATAAAATACCCACTGGCAGTATTGTGTGAATTTGTTTTTTTACTATGGTATAGACAAAATAAAAATGAGGGAACATAGGTATATAAATTAATTTGAGTTGTTAGCAACTAGGAATAAAGTGGTGTATAATGAATATAATGGTGCCACCCACGTGGCAAGTGGCAAGTTTTAGGTATAGGTATGCAGGTATGAAACACTTAATAAGTGTTTGAAACTTTCAAGGAAGATATGAGGAGGATGAAAATGAAATTTACCATTGGTAGTACATATCATGGATTTAAGTTAATGCAAGAAAAAAATATAGAAGAGTCGAACTCACTGACAAGATTATTTGAGCATGAGAAAAGTGGAGCTAGACTATTGTATTTAGAAAATGATGATGATAATAAGGTGTTTTCTATAGGATTTAGAACACCACCCAAAAGTAGTAATGGACTTCCACACATACTGGAGCATTCAGTACTTTGTGGCTCTAGAAAGTTTCCAACAAAGGAACCTTTTGTGGAACTGATAAAAGGGTCTTTAAATACCTTTTTAAATGCTATGACATTTTCAGATAAAACCATATACCCTTTAGCTAGCAAAAATGAAAAAGACTTTTTTAATCTTATGGATGTGTACTTGGATGCTGTTTTTTATCCAAATATATATTCTCAGCCAGAAATATTAATGCAAGAAGGTTGGCATTATGAACTTGAAAACAAGGAAGATAAACTAACTTACAAAGGGGTAGTTTATAATGAAATGAAGGGGGCTTTTTCCTCGCCAGAAGGATCGCTTATGCGTAAAATCCAAGAATCCTTATTTCCAGATACATCTTATGGCGTAGAGTCCGGTGGAGACCCAGAGTTTATACCAGATCTATCGCAGAAGGAATTTATCGAGTTTCATAAAAAGTATTATCATCCGTCAAATAGTTATATATTCCTGTATGGAGATGGAGATATTGATAAACAGCTACAATTCATTGATGAAAAGTATTTAAGTGCTTTTGATAGAATTTACGTAGATTCAGCTATTGAACTTCAGAAACCCTTTAGTGCTATGAAAGAAGTTAAGGTGGAATATCCTATTTCCTCTGATGATGAGGAGAAAGATAAAACCTTCCTAAGCATGAACTTTGTATCAGGGGACAATATTAGTAAGCCGGAACTTCATTTAGCTTTTGAAATTTTAGAGTATTTATTATTAGAAAGTGCTGCAGCACCTTTGAAGAAAGCGCTTATAGATGCACAGCTTGGTAAAGATGTATTTGGAAGTTTTGATAATAGCATATTGCAACCAGTGTTTAGTATAGTGGTGAAAAACTCCAATGAAAGTGAAAAAGAAAGGTTTAAGGAAGTTGTGTTTTCAACTTTAAAAAGTTTAGTTAAAGATGGTTTAGA
Source organism: uncultured Clostridiaceae bacterium (assembly GCA_937976175.1). Classification (GTDB taxonomy): domain Bacteria; phylum Bacillota; class Clostridia; order Clostridiales; family Clostridiaceae; genus Clostridium_AD. Next base: position 19,232 of record CALJTN010000094.1, read on the forward strand.
TAAAAAGTTAATAGAAGCTTGTATAAATATTACTGAGTTTAAACTAAGAGAAGCAGATTTGGGAGGTTTTCCAAAAGGATTATTCTACTATATAACTAGTATGGACAGTTGGCTTTATGACAAAGATCCAACTATGCATTTAGCTTATGAAGGGTATTTAAGTAAAATAAAGGCTGCATTAACGACTAATTATTTTGAAAAACTTATAGAGCAGTACTTAATAAATAATACACATAGTTCTATGGTTATTTTGAATGGTAAAAAAGGTCTAGCAGAACAAAAGACTAAGGCCGTAGAAGAAAAACTAGCGAAGTTTAAGGCTAGCCTTTCAGAAGAAGAAATAGAGGCAATTATAGAAGGTACAAAAGCTCTTAAAGAGAGGCAAATGACACCGGACCCTAAAGAAGTGCTTGAAATGATTCCACTGCTTGAACTTTCGGATATTGAAACTTTGGTAGAGCATTTACCTTTAAAGGAAAAGGAAGAACAAGGAGTAAAAGTGTTATCTCATAATATATTTACTAATAAAATTGCTTACATAAATATATTATTTGATGCTAAAAAAGTAGATGAAGAGCTAATACCCTATATAACTTTATTATCAACCATTTTAGGAAGGATAAGCACAGAGCACACTAATTACTCTGATTTATCTAATGAAATTAATATTCATACAGGTGGAATTCATTTTACCACTGAAGTTTATGGAGAAAATGAGAATTTCGAAAAATATAGTCCTAAGTTAATAGTAAAAACTAAAGCTTTGGCACCGAAACTTCCTAGATTATTTGATCTTATGGCAGAGATAATTGGTACTACTAAATTTGATGAAAAGAAGCGTTTGAAGGAGCTAATTCAACAATTAAAATCAAGACTAGAGATGAAAATCGTTGATAGAGGACATATTTCAGCAGCGGGAAGACTTACTTCTTATTTCTCACCTGCTTCAGCTTATATAGAAAAAACTACGGGAATATCTTTTTATAAATTTATTGATGAACTGGAAAGAGATTTTGATAATAAGTCCGAGGAAATCATTAAAAATTTAAAAAACATATCAAAGCTTATATTTAACAAAAATAACCTTATAATAAGTGTTACAGGAGAAGAAGAGATATATACTGCTTTTGCTGCAGAATTACCTAAGGTAGTAAGCATCCTAGGAGAAGAAAAATTACCAGATGCGGAGTATGCTTTTAAGTTAAATAAGGATAATGAAGGGTTATTAACTTCATCAGATGTGCAGTACGTGGCTAAAGGCTATAACTTCATTAAGCAAGGTTACTCTTATTCAGGTAAAATGCTAGTGCTTAAAACTATAGCTAGTCTAGACTATTTGTGGAATAGAGTACGTGTGCAAGGCGGTGCCTATGGTGGCTTTGCAAACTTAGCTAGAAGTGGTAACATAGTCTTCGTATCTTATCGTGACCCTAACGTGCTGGAGACTTTAACTGCTTATGATGGAATATGTGATTATATAGGGAACTTTGAAGCCTCTGAAAGAGAAATGACGAAATATATTATAGGAACTGTCAGTGAGCTTGATTCACCATTAACACCTTCTATGAAAGGTGAAAGAGCTACTGCATACTATATAAGAGGTATTTCAGAAGAGCAAAGACAAATGGAAAGAGACGAAGTACTAAGCACAAAGCCAGAGGACATAAAGTCTTTTAAGGCCTTATTGACTGATATTACAAAAGAAAACTGCTACTGTGTGCTGGGTAATGAGACTAAGCTTAAGGATAATAAAGACATATTTAATGATTTAGTAAATGTATTTAAATAATGCAAAGGTGCCTTGTGGCACCTTTTTATTAAAGAGGGGTGCCACCCAGGTGGCAAGTGGCATGTTTGAAAAAGATTAAGAATTTTATATGAATTTATATAGAATATAGAAGGTAACTTTAAATATTTGTAGTATATTGTTAATTATATATATATAGCAAAGGCTTGTCTTAAAGAAGGGAGGGTTTAGATGTCTATTAAAGCACTTTTCACATACAACTACGGAGAAGAAAATATGAAGGATATAGAAGCTTTAGGGTATGGCATAAAGGTAATGAAAGAGGAGGACATAGTTTATAGTGAAGATTTAGAGGATGTAGAGGTTTTAATTTGTTATAACCCCTTTAAAACGCTAGATATAGGAAAAATGAAAAGGCTAAAATGGATTCAATTATCTAGCATAGGTATTGATCAACTGCCAATAGAGTATGTTAAAAAAGCGTCTATTACCATTACCAATAACAAAGGTGGTTACAGTATACCTATGGGGGAATGGGTTGTATTAAAAGCTTTAGAGCTATTTAAAAACAGTAAGCTACTATATGAAAATCAAGCTAATAGAAAATGGAAAATGGATACAAGCATTCTTGAGTTATATGGAAAAACTATAGGTTTTATAGGGACTGGAACTATAGCATTAGAGGCAGCTAAAAGATTACAAGGTTTCGACGTGAATATATTAGGTGTAAACACTGATGGTAGAGACATTCAATATTTTGATAAATGTTATCCTATGAGCCAGCTAAATGAAATGCTTAAGTTATGCCATGTGGTTGTGGGCACAATACCATATACCAAGGCTACCCATCATTTAGTTAATGAGGATAGCTTTAAGACAATGAGAAATGGAGCTTTTTTCATAAATGTAGCTAGAGGTAGTATTGTGGATGAGGCTTCTCTAATCGAAAATTTAAGAAGTGGTAAACTGGCAGGGGCAGCCTTAGACGTATATGAAGAAGAACCTTTAAAAGAACACAACCCACTATGGGATTTAAGTAATGTTATATTAACTTCCCATAATTCTTGGATTTCAGAGATAAGAAACGAAAGAAGATTTAAGCTTATATATAACAATATGAAAAAATATGCACAAGGCGAACAACTAATAAATATAGTGGATTTAAAAAAAGGATACTAAATATATGGTGGCAGTATAGCTTCTCACTTATAGCTGATAGCTCAAAGTTTGAAGTTTGAGAACTGAAACTTGCCACTTGCCACGTGGGTGGCACCAGAGGAGGAAATTATGAAGGCAGAAATATTAGCAGTAGGAACGGAGATATTGCTAGGGGATATAGTAAATACAAATGCACAGTATCTTGCTAGGAGACTTGCAGATTTAGGTATATCAGTTTACCATCAGTCAGTGGTTGGAGATAATCCAGAAAGGCTTTTAGAAGCATATAGATTAGCTTTTAGTAGAGCTGACTTAGTTATTACCACTGGTGGACTTGGACCTACAAAAGATGATTTAACTAAGGAAGTAGCTTTTGAGTATTTTGGGAAAAAGAGCATTATTCATGAAGATTCTCTAAAAGTTCTTCAAAGTTATTTTAAAGACATGAATAGGCCAATGGCACAAGGTAATATGAAACAGGTGTATTTCCCGGGAGATGCAGTGGTACTTCCAAATAACAATGGAACAGCGCCAGGATGCATAATAGAGGAAGATGGAAGGATAGTTGCACTTTTACCTGGACCACCTAGAGAAATGAAACCTATGTTTGAGGAATCTGTAGTTCCTTATCTTCAAAAGTTTCAGCAAGGTGTATTAGTGTCAAAGGTGCTTAGAGTTGTGGGCCTTGGGGAGAGTACAGCGGCGGAAATGCTAGAAGATATATTAGATAATCAAACTAATCCAACGGTGGCACCTTATGCTAAAGAGGGAGAAGTAACCTTTAGAATCACAGCAAAGGCTAATAGTGAAGAAGAAGGCACAAAACTTATGGAGCCTATGGAGGCAGAGATACGTCGTAGACTGGGAAGTAACATTTATGGAGAGGGAGAGACAACCCTAGAAGAGGTACTTGGAGAAATGCTTGTAAGTAAAAAGTTAACTATAGCCACAGCTGAGTCCTGCACAGGAGGGATGGTATCTAGCAAATTTATAAATTACCCAGGGATATCTTCCGTGTTTATCGAGGGGGCTGTTACTTATAGCAATGAGGCTAAAATTAGCAGATTAGGAGTTAAAGCAGAGACTTTAGAGAAGTATGGCGCAGTAAGCAGCGAAGTAGCGGCAGAAATGGCACAAGGTATAGCAAAAGCTGCCGGCACAGATATTGGACTTTCTACCACGGGCATTGCTGGTCCAGGTGGTGGTAGCGAGGAAAAACCAGTGGGACTTGTGTATGTAGGATTATATATAAAGGGCGAGGTTAAAACTAAGATGCTTAGGTTATTCGGTAATAGGCAGAAAATACGTGAAAGAGCAACTATTCAGCTGCTGGACTTACTTAGAAGAGAGTTATTGTAGATTGCATTTATAAGTTTAGAGCTATTAAGCATATGAAAAAGGGGGGGAGTAAATGAGTGATAAAGGAATAAATATATGTTTAGTAGGGTTTGGAAATGCAGCGCAGGAATTTTGTAGAATGCTCATAACTAAGAACGCAGAACTTAAGGCCAGTACTGGATATGAGATTAAGGTGACAGCTATTGCTGGTAGATCTAAGGGTGCAATTATTAATCCTAAGGGCATAGACCTAGAGAAAGCTTTAAGTGATGTAAAGCATACTGGAAATTTTGATGTTGGGGCACAAGATACTGTGAATATGGAGACCCTACAGATTATACAAAACTGTAGCGCTAATGTATTAGTTGAGTTAAGCACCTTATCTATCTATGATGGGGAACCCGCAATAACTCATATAGAGACTGCTTTTGAAAGAGGTATGCATGTTATAACAGGGAACAAAGGCCCTATAGCCTGGAAATATCAAAAACTCCGCCATAATTCAAAAGAGAGAGGACTACAATTTCTATATGAAACTACTGTAATGGATGGTACACCTGTTTTTAATTTTGTTAAGTACACATTACCAGGATGTAAGGTTCTATCCTTTAGAGGAATACTAAACTCCACCACCAATTTTGTACTAGAAGAAATGGAAAAGGGTAATAGTTACGAGGATGCTATTAAAGAAGCTAAAAGAAGAGGCTTTGCTGAAGAAAATCCTTCAATGGATATTGATGGGTGGGATGCAGCGGCAAAAACTGCAGCCTTATTAAATGTGTTAATGGATACAAATGTAAATCCTACAGAAATAGATAGGCAAGGTATAGTACATATTACTTCAAAAGACATAGAAGAGGCTAAAGAAAAGCAATGTAAGATTAAGCTGATATGTGAAGGCTGTATTGAAGATAACAAAGCAATAGGTAGAGTGTATCCAGTTTACGTAAAAAATAATGACGTTTTTAGTAATATAGATGCCACATCTTCTATATTAGGCATAACAACAGATTTAATGGGGGAAGTGCAAATAATTGAAAAAAACCCTGAAATTCAGCAAACGGCTTATGGTATTTATAGCGATTTACTTACTCTTATAAAAAATTTATAGCATTAAATAATCTAAGAGAATAAATGTAACTATAAAGGCACATATCCATATGGATACGTGCCTTAAGAAGTATGTTAATTATATAGGTTTATTAGTTTATTTAGTAACAGGAGGAACAAAAACTCTTGTTGCTAATTCGTTATCTAGCATATAAATACTTGTAGGGTCATCATTGATTCTTTCAAGTTTTTTTATAAGCCCACTAAAAGTAGCTTCTTCCTCCACTTGCTCATCTATGAACCACTTAAGTAAACTTATAGTAGCGTGTTCTCTTTCATCTGTAGCAATGTCAGTAAGACTATAAATTTTACTAGTTACGATTTTTTCATGAGCGTAGGCTACTTTAAATACGTCAAGAAGTGACTTGTAATTATTTTGAGGCTGAGGCATAGCATCTAAAGTTACTCTTCCGTTCATTTCATTTACATAATTGTAAAACTTCATAGCATGGAATCTTTCTTCTTCAGCTTGAACCTTAAAAAAATTAGAAAAACCATCAAAATCTTCTGCTCCGCAATAAGCGGCCATAGCTAAGTAGATGTGTGCAGAGTAAAATTCAAAGTTTATTTGTTTGTTTAGTTCATCGAATAATCTTTCGCTTATCATAATAATCCTCCTCGTAGTTCCCTTGGGTAGTATCCCCTTAGAAATGTAAATATATAATAGTAAAAATTTGACAAAAACTATTCATTTATTGAAAA